>DATGRY010000151.1:0-13156 GCA_035303165.1 Pseudogracilibacillus sp. | reverse complement strand
GTTTCCCTTTATAGTTTTGGAAAAATAGTATTATGCTTTCAAATTCCGTGCCCATCCCTCCACAATTTTGTGAAAACCGCTAAATGAGACTCCCGGACTTAATGCAGAATTACGGAAACCGTTCAAATGCTACTCATTTCGCGGTCAATCCTATACAGGATTAGGAAGACTTGCAATTCTGTTTCAAATTCCGCTCCCGAATCCAACAGGAACGTGAAAAACTGCAATCCTGTTTCAAACTCCGCTCCCGAATCCAACAGGAACGTGAAAAACCGCAATTCTGTTTCAAACTCCGCTCCCGAATCCAACAGGATCGCGTCTTTCGCCGTATGTGTTTCAAATTCCGCGCACGACCCTATACAGGAACAGGAAAAATCACATTCCTGTTTCGCGCATTTAGACGTGCCCCTCTACAGTTTTGTAAAAAGTCTCTATCATGTTTCCCGCTCTCGGAAATCGTCCCCCCACCTCATATAAAATCACCTAAAAGAATACCGCGGCGAAGCAGGACACCGCAACAATTTTACAATATTCACCTAAAACTAAGGAAAGATCAAAAAAAACAGAATGCCTATCACCCCTTAAATGATATATGAACGATGAATCGGAAGATATTAGCATCGTGGCGAACATAGTAACCTGCTTGACTTTCAGAAAACGTACATATAATATTATCAATATAATAAGGAAGAAACGGAACTAGGGATACGACACGTTGGCACGTATAAAATTGCAGAAACTGACGACGGCACGGTGAGACAACTAAACGAGAACCGAACCACCCGACCGAACCACCCGACCGATCCAGCAAAAATAGATCGAAATCGATCGGTATCCCACCAAAGCCTCGATCTCTTATTGGATTAGAGGATATTTTTATGCACTTTTTAATGAAAAATAATGAGGTGTAATAATGAGTAAAGATAAACAATTCGTTGAACAAATAACCGATATGGAGGAAGATTTCCCGCAATGGTATACCGACGTTGTAAAACGAGCAGAACTCGTCGACTACGGAACCGTCCGCGGAACGATGATTATTAAACCATACGGATATGCACTTTGGGAAAATATTAAAGGAGAACTCGACCGCCAAATTAAAGAAACAGGACATACGAACGTTTATTTCCCACTTTTTATTCCAGAAAGTCTCTTGCAAAAAGAAAAAGACCATGTCGAAGGGTTCGCTCCGGAAGTTGCCTGGGTTACTCACGGCGGAGAAGAAGAACTCGGTGAACGCATTTGTGTCCGCCCGACATCCGAAGTTCTTTTCTGTGAATATTATTCAAAAAACATCCATTCCTACCGCGACTTACCAAAACTGTATAACCAATGGAGTAACGTCGTCCGTTGGGAAAAAACGACACGTCCATTTTTACGATCATTAGAATTTTTATGGCAAGAAGGCCATACAGCACACGCAACACGTGAAGAAGCGGCGGAAGAAACAGACCGCATGCTCGAAGTGTACGCCGACGTTGTCGAAAACTACTTAGCAATCCCAGTCGTCAAAGGACGCAAAACAGAATCCGAAAAATTCGCCGGTGCAGAATATACATTAACGATCGAGTGCCTCATGCACGACGGAAGAGCACTCCAAGCAGGAACATCCCACCTATTCGGAGACGGATTCGCCAAAGCATTCGACATTCAATATTTAGATAAAGATGGAAAACAACAATACGTACACCAAACATCGTGGGGAATTACGACACGACTCATCGGTGCACTCATTATGGTACACGGCGACAACCGCGGACTCGTCATACCGCCACGTATCGCACCGACACAAGTGATGATCGTCCCAATCGCCCAACATAAAGAAGGCGTACTCGATAAAGCGTACGACCTCCGTGACGAACTCGCAAACATCGCCCGCGTCGACATCGATGCAAGCGACAATATGCCTGGATGGAAGTTCAACGAATGTGAAATGAAAGGCTACCCAGTACGGATCGAAATCGGACCGCGCGACATCGAGAAAAATCAAGTCGTCCTCGTCCGCCGCGATACGAACGAAAAACAATTCGTCGCAATGAATGAACTAAACGAAAAATTACCACAAATTCTCGAAGACATTCAACAAAACTTATTCGATCAAGCATTAGCCCACCGCGAAAACAAAACGACGACCGTAAAAAGCTTAGAAGAAATGGAAAAAGCACTCGAGGAAAACCCGGGCTTCATGAAAGCAATGTGGTGCGGCGACGAAGCATGCGAAGAAAAAGTAAAAGAAGACTATCAAGTCACAACACGCTGCATCCCGTTCGAACAAGAAAAAGTAGCCGACACGTGCTTCTGCTGTGGCAAAGAAGCCGACCAACTCGTCTACTGGGCACGCGCCTACTAATATACAATCGATCCGAAGCGTCCTATCGTTTTTTTAAAAAAACTGTAGGGCGTTTTTCGTTTCCAATAAATCGAACGTATAGCAATTGGAACGAGCGATCGAACAGTTCCCCTCCGGTAAAGAAGTTCGTTGCGCGAAAAACCGTCACCCCGCAACCTCCCCCTCCAGCTACCTATTTTACACAGATCCATTTCCTTGCATAACAAACAATTACATCCGGAATTGTAACTTTCGAACTACGTCTACACAAATTGCGACAAGTTCCAGCTATTTTAGACGAAATAACAATTGGAAAAAATAGTTAAAAAGGGATGTAGGCAAAGTCTCCTTTTTATGGTTTAATATAATTTGTTCGGACAAGACATTTGTAAAGGGGAGGGTTTATGCGGAAAACGTATATACAATTTCTTAGTTTGCTATTATGTGTAGCCATCTTATGTTCTTTACAACATAAACTGAAAACGGCCCAGAGTGGAAGTACAAACTGGAATCCCGTTATGAATAAAACGGAAATAATGGATATATCGTACGAGGACATCGTTAAGCAACGTAGACATTTTTTAGAAGTCGCTATGAAGCAAAATAGAAAGACAACAGAAAAATATAATGATTTGGAAATAGCCCGACTGGAAAATAGTCTTCTCAATCACCGAACTTTTACGGACGATCTATTAAATGTGATGAAGGAGATTATTTTTTATGATAAAAAAAGCAAACGTTCTTCACTCTATCCAAAGGGATTCGCGATAGGACAACTTGAAACGAAGAACGATATACGTTATAGACATGCACAACTCTATAAAAATATACCATTTGTAAGAACGATAATCTCATCGAGAACGAATAACGTACATTTGAACAAGCGAACTGCCACTTCGTACAATGAGAAAGTAATCGCTTCAAAGTTAAACTCCAATCTCGTAACAAAGTCGATCGGCAATATGGTGTCAAAATTAACTAACTATCCAGCGCCAAAGCTGGACGTCCATATAGTGTTCAAGCCGAATGCCGACTTTATACGAAAATCTAACACCGACCAAGGGTCTATTCAAACCACACATAAAGTGCCCAACTATACAATACGTGGCACAACGGTCATATACACTTTATTACTAAGCATCATTATGTTGTCTGTTAGCTTGTATGTAATCGCTTTTTTTCAACAGCGCAGCGATTTTACTGCAAAACTATTTACAATGTACTCCATTTTATTAGCTATAAAAATTGTACTCACTATATGGAACGATGCGTTACAAAGAGAAGTCGTCTTAGTCGCTCTATTAAATACGTACATAAATATACCGATCATCTTACTCTTTTTCTATAGTACAATGCGACGTAAACAAAAAGAGTTGAATCCAAAGGAAAAACTGCAACTCACTCTATTTTATATGAGTAACTCTTTATTTATTACACTATTCGTAAAGCAAAGTAATCACATTGGAATTGTAATAGCTGTTTTATTAGTTATAACAGTTTATTACATTGCACTTTTAAAACGATCTAACTTACATTTTAGTAAACAGTTACGTTTTCGGTTATACGTTGCAGTTGTAATTACTTTCGTAGTTAGTATATTCGTGCGTGTGGAAATATTGGAAGCGTTCGCACTTGTCGGAATAAGCATGTTTTTCTTAATGGAAGTTATCCGAACGCTATCGGATATGTTCACCACTTTAACTGAGAAAGAACGAACTATTCAACAAGTAACGGCGCAACTAGAAGTATTGAAACAAAAACGTCTGCAACAAAACGAACTACTTATGCAAATTAAAAAACGCCAAATTGAAAAAAATCACTTACGTCATGAATTGTTCCGGTCCATTACCCACGAGCTGAATACGACGTTAACGTTTATTCACGGTTATATAAGGGCGATGCTCGATAACATCGTAGAAAAATCGAATCCTACATACTTACGAACGATGTATGAGGATGCGCAAACGATGCAACTACTCGTAAGTGAATTGAATGATTTTTCATTGCATGAAGCCGGAAGAATGACGTACAACCGCAAAGATATACAGATTGCGTCGTTTTTACGCGAGTTTTCAAAAAAGCGATATCCAATATACGAAGAAAAGGAAATTTTAATGTTGTACGAGGAACAAATAGATACAGAAAATGAAGCGCAACTCATTTGTCATATCGACCCACACCGAATAAAACAAGTACTTTTAAATTTAATAAAAAATGCACAAAAGGCGATCGAAACGAAAGGGACGATTATGATTAAGCTTACATATAAAAAGGCTACATCTTACGTGACGATTGCTGTTAGTGATACCGGAGTTGGTATTGAAAAAGAGCATATACCGTACATTTTCGAACGACTTTATCAAATAAATGATACATCGTATAAAGAGGGGATGGGTTTAGGATTGGCTATTTGTAAAGAAATCGTGGAAGCGCACGGTAGCCCGCTCCACGTAAACAGTATACGTGGCAAAGGGAGTACATTTTCATTTATGTTACCACTTAAAGAATAAGGAAAATATTATAGGAGTGAAATGGGAAGTGTTGAAGGAGAAAGTCTTACTTGTGGAGGATGAACAACGTATTCGTACGTTATTAAGATTGTATTTAGAGAAAAATAATTTTTCTGTCATTATGGCAAAAGATGGGGAAGAAGCACTTGAAATCGTGAAAAAACGTTCGGTCGACATCATCGTGTTAGACATTATGATACCGAAGAAAAATGGTTTAGAAGTATGCAGAATATTACGAGAACACAAGCGGTTGAAAAAAATCCCAATTTTATATATAAGTAGTTTGACCGAAAAAGCTTCGATTATTAGTTCGCTTGAACAAGGTGGGGACGACTATGTGACAAAGCCATTTGATCCGAATGAAGTCGTCGCACGGATCCACGCTATTTTACGTCGGACAAAGCAAAAGTACGGGCAAAAGGTGGACGACCATTACGTGTACGAGGAGCTCACACACCAAGAACGAAACATTTTGCATTATATCGAAAAAGGGTATACGAATAAGGAAATTGCACACCAACTAACACTAACAGAAGGAACAGTGAAAGTGTACAACCACGTCATTTACCAAAAACTACACGTGAAAAATCGTACGCAAGCAATTGTGCGTGCAAAAGAATTGCAAATCATTTAAATAAATAACCTCCTTTCGAACGTTGTAAAGTGCTTAAAGCAGACTAATGTTAGAAAACTGCTACGACACGTCGTTTCGAAAGGGGGTATTTTTTCAATTTTTACTTTCATTGAAATATGTTCCGCTTAAAAACTTAAAGATTACAATTAACGAAGGTTAATAATATTTTTAAAGAGTGGGACATACACTTAATCCTAAATGCTAAAAAATGGATGGTGTATGATGAAAAGTTTCGATCAAGTTTTAATCGATGATGTGGATGAAAAGATTATAAACTACGAGATGGCGGAACTTTTAATAGAATACGATGCAGCAATTTTTGAGTCGCTTATGAGGCATGATTATGATGTAGTAGAGGAGAAATTATCGAATTTTTGTTTAGATTTGCTTAGGTTTAGTGAGGAAAAGCAGCGGATGTTTGCGAAAGTTTATTTTACGAGTATTTTAACAGAACTTATTCGAGTGCAGTTACGAAAACAGTTATTACATGCGGAGTTAGTGGCAAACTCCTTTCGAGCGATTGAACAGATGGAGCGTTGGGACAATATTAGTGAGTTTTTGATGAATATTCCTTTTTTTATGAAGCAATTAGAGAAAATCGTGATGGCGGAACATTCGTTGTTTATTACGAATAAACATGTGAAGCGAGCGGTGCGGCTTATCGAACGAAATTTGAAAAATGAGCGGTTGAGCGTATCTTGGTTGGCGGATGAGTTAACTATTTCGACTACATATTTATCGAATTTGTTTAAAATTGAAACTGGCGAAACCGCCTCTACATACATTGCGAAGCGACGTATAAAGGAAATTACGTATGAGTTGAAATTTATGAATAAGTCGATTGCAGAAATTCGAAAATCGTACGGGTTTAAAAACAATAGTAATTTTATCCAACATTTTAAAAAGTATGTTGGGGTGACGCCATTGCAATATAAGCGACAAATGTACGATGTTTATGAAGGGTTGTAGTTCATTTTGTGACGTGGCGTTTTGTTTGTTGCTTGCGGAAAGAGAAGTAGCGCACATTGTTTGCGCAGTGGTGGAATCTAGCGTTAACCTCGTTGTCGCAACGTATCCGTGGCGCCGTCTAGCGTTAACCTCGTTGTCGCAACGTACTCGCGGCGCCATCTAGCGTTAAACTCCCGGCCGAGATGTACTCGCGGCGCCGTCTATCGTTAAACTTCCGGTCGAGACGTACTCGCGGCGCCGTCTAGCGTTAAACTTTCGGTCGTGACATAATCGCGTCGTCTAGCGTTAACTTCGCAGTAGCGGAACATCCAAGGCACCATTTAGCGTTATCTCCAAGACGTGAAATCCCCCATTTCACCATATAAAAAAACGTCAGCGGAATTTCTCGCTGACGTTACATTACTAAATGGTACATTCGTACACTTTACCGCACATACACATCGTATCATTTCAAGTATAAAAAACTCTCTATACTTGGACGAAATGCACGCATATCGTACGTATCCTACTGAGTTTGTTCTGACTTTTCCTCTAACGCACGTAGACGTTCTTCTACCTCTTCCTCCGTCAACCCGTGCTCCTGTACATATAAGTTGTTCGGGCTGCGGCGACATTCATCCGTACAACCGCGTAAATATTTATGCTCGTTTTCCTCTGAACATAAAATTTGCTTATTACATTCCGGGTTCGCACAGTTTACATACCGCTCACACGGTTCGCCATCGAAATAGTCACGTCCAACGACGACATGTTCCGTCTTGTTAATCGGCACTGTAATCCGTTCATCGAATACGTAGCAAACACCGTCCCAAAGCTTTCCTTTTACTTCTGGGTCCTTGCCATACGTAACGATGCCACCCTCAAGCTGCGCGACATCTTCAATCCCCTCTTTAATGAGCCAACCTGTTACTTTCTCACAACGCACTCCACCAGTACAGTACGTTAACACTCGTTTCCCTTCTAACAGATCGCGATTTTCTTCCACCCATTCCGGAAACTCACGGAACGAACGAATGTCTGGACGAATAGCCCCACGGAAATGGCCGACATCGTACTCGTAATCGTTACGCGTATCCAAAATAACCGTATCTTCATCGAGCATCTCCTCATAAAACTCTTTCGGTGTTAAATATTCCGCTGTTAACTCCGTCGGAAGCGGTGCATCTTCACGACGCAACGTTACAAGCTCTTCGCGCGGACGTACGTGCATTTTTTTAAATGCGTGCCCATCATGCTCGTCCACCTTAAACCAAATCCCCTTAAAGAGCGGATGCGCCTCCATCGCTTTCATATACTCATTCGTTTTTTCAATCGTACCAGAAACAGTTCCATTAATTCCGTACGTCGCAACTAAAATGCGTCCCTTTAATTCCAACTCCTTGCAAAACGCTAAATGTTCCGCTGCAAATGTCTCCGGATCTTCAATATCTGTGAAATGATAGTATAGTAATACTTGATAGTCACTCATCTTTCAAACCACCTGTTTTTTAATTTCATAAAACTGTATTCATCCTTTAAATTTTACGGCTTCACCATGATGATGTCAAGTAACAAAACAATGGCAAAGTGACTCTTGCGCCACGTTTGAAATAACTGTATCTTTCTAAAGTATCCCCCGTCTAAAATGAAATAAATCGCATGAAAAATTTCATGCAAATTTAACGATATGAAATTGCTGTACGACGAAGCTTTGTTTATATGGTAAAATAACTACAAAGGCATGCATGCTTAGCAAAGGAGGAATTCCTATGTCAACAGACGTCATTACGATGGAAGATGCGCTCCACTTAGATAAAGAAGATGCGCTTCAGAAATATCGCGAAGAATTTTACTTACTCGATGAACGAATTTATTTAGACGGAAATTCGCTCGGTCTCTTATCGAAACGGGCAGAACGATCGTTACTTACGATGTTAGACTCATGGAAAAAGCTCGGGATCGACGGCTGGACGGAGGCGAAAGAACCTTGGTTTTTCTTGTCAGAACATCTCGGTGAGCGGATGGCACCACTTGTCGGTGCGGAAAAAGAGGAAGTTATCGCAACGGCATCGACGACGATGAACTTACACCAAATTTTAGCCACATACTTTAAACCGACGGAAACACGCAACAAGATTATCGCTGACGAACTAAATTTTCCGACAGACATTTATGCGATAAAATCACAACTTCGACTTCACGGATTGGTGGAAGAGGACCATTTAATCAGAGTGAAAAGTGAGGATGGTCATACGTTAGATGAGGATAAAATCGTCGCTGCGATGACCGATGATGTCGCCATAGTCGTTTTATCTAGTGTGTTGTATCGAAGTGGTCAAATATTAGACATGGAATATATTACGCAAGAGGCGCATAAACGGGGCATCTTAGTTGCGCTCGACTTATGTCATTCCATTGGTTCCGTTGAACATAAGTTAAGCGAGTGGAACGTCGACTTCGCATTTTGGTGTACGTACAAACATTTAAATGGCGGTCCAGGTTCAGTCGGTGGATTATACGTGAACAAACGTCATTTTGGCGAGCTTCCGGGACTTGCGGGCTGGTTCGGTTCCGATAAGGAGAAGCAGTTTGATATGGAACATACGATGACACCATCAGCACACGCTGGTGCACTACAAACGGGTACACCACATGTGTTAAGTGCTGCACCGTTAATCGGCTCTCTTGAAATGTTCCAAGAAGTCGGCATGAAAAACATTCGTGAAAAATCGAAAAAGCTGACGACTTTCATGTCCGATTTAATCGAACAAGAATTAAGCGATTACGGATTTATCGAACGTTCACCGAAAGATGCGGAAAAACGTGGCGGCCACATTTTCTTAGAGCATGAAGAGGCGGCGCGTATTTGTAAAGCGTTAAAAGCTGAAGGGGTTATTCCAGATTTCCGTGCTCCAAACGGCATCCGTCTCGCACCCGTTGCCTTGTACAACTCATTTGCGGACGTATGGAACGGCGTACAAATTTTAAAGCAAATTATGGAAAACAAGTCGTATGAAACGTTTGAAAATGTCCGCGATATTATCGCATAATGTAGTATGCATCCGCGCAAGGAAAACTAAAAAGTGAGTGTGGCGCAGTAAAACGAGTTGAAACTGGCGCGCCTCTATAAGGCGAGCTTGAAACGCGCGTGTATTTTTCACGTTACCCTTACTAGGAAAACTAAGAAGTAGCGCTACAAATGGGCGGCTACAGGTACGCCTAAAAGTCATGTTCGAAACGAACGTATATTGCAACGTAAAGTGGCACACACGCTAGAAAGACGAATATGCGGTGCTACAAGACGAGAGGCAACAGCCGTGTCTTAAAAAGTAGTACTTGAAACGAACGTATATTGCTACGTAAAGTAGCACACACGCCGGGAAAACTAAAGAATGAGGATCACGCTACAAAATGGGCAGAAATGAGCGTGCCCCAATAAGGTAGGCTCGAAGCCACATATATTTCCACATCAACAGTTTTCAACGTACGGAACTGTTAGAAAATTGACGTACTGTCGCTACTTGACGTCGTTCGTTAGTACAGGGGGTATGTTGCAGTTTTAACAACATAAATATTAAAAGTGAAAGGAGAGAATGATAATGTCCAAATCGATTGCGGACTTGTATAACAGTTTAAAAAAGGAAACAGGCATTCATACAGATTTTAAAGATGACATGACATATACTGATTACCTTCATCTGAATACAGTTTTATCGAGTCAACATCGCCTTTCCGATCACCATGATGAAATGCTATTTATTATTATTCACCACGTAAGTGAACTGTGGATGAAGCTTATTATTCATGAATTGACGACGGCGATCGAACATATCGGTGATGGTAAGTTACAACCGGCGTTTAAAATGCTTGCCCGCGTCAGTCGGATTCAAGAGCAAATTATTCATGCGTGGGATGTGTTGGCGACGATGACACCGGCGGAATACTTAGAGTTCCGTGACAAACTTGGTAAGGCTTCTGGTTTTCAGTCGTATCAATACCGTTTAATCGAATTTGCACTCGGGTATAAATCGACGCACATTTTAAAAATTTATGAAAACGAACCGGGGATTTACGAGGCGTTAAAGGTGGCGCTTCATGCCCCGAGCATTTACGACGTATCGATTCAAGCGTTAGCACGTGCAGGTCTGCCAATTAATGAAGAGTTACTCGATCGAGACTTTTCTGTCGTCTACGGTGGTGACGATTCGGTAAAAGCGGCATGGGAAAAAGTATATCGGAACGTCGATAAATATTGGGAGTTATATGAGCTCGCTGAGAAACTCGTCGATATCGAAGATTGGTTGCAACAGTGGCGTTTCCGTCATATGAAAACGGTCGAACGAATTATCGGTTATAAAAAGGGAACGGGTGGATCATCTGGCGTTCATTATTTACGTCAAGTGTTAGACCATCGCTTTTTCCCAGAGTTATGGGACTTACGTACGTCGTTATAATCGTGGAAGTGCTGCGTTTGGTGTTGAAGTGAGTTTGGAGCGAGTGAGTTATCGTGACTACGGTTAATTCGCTATATTGCGCTTGAAACGGAACATTCATATATGATAAAGCTAACGGGCAATAAGTGCGCCCGTCTATTTAAACTATACCTTCGACAGCGCTTACAACACGTGAATGACGTACAATTTTATAAAATGTATGAACAAACATTTATACTAAATGAATGAAACTTCAATAAAAAATAAAAATTGGAGGGATTCAATAAAATGGAACAAAGAGAACAATGGACGTCTAAACTAGGCTTTATTTTAGCCTCAGCAGGGGCGGCGATTGGGCTTGGTGCTATTTGGAAGTTCCCATACGTTGCGGGAACGAGTGGTGGGGGTGCATTTTTCCTAATTTTTATCATCTTTACACTCCTCATCGGGTTACCGATGCTCATTTCGGAATATATTATCGGAAGGGGAACGGCGCGTGAAGCTGTCAGTGCGTATAAAAAACTCGCGCCAGATACTGTTTGGGTATGGGTAGGACGCATCGGTGTAATTGGCTGTTTCCTTTTACTATCGTTTTACAGTGTCGTTGGTGGTTGGGTACTCATTTATAGTGCATTAAGTATCCCGGGGAAAATTATTGCAGATGGAGCACAGTACGACGCACTTTTCGGTTCAATTATAACGAGCCCATCGACGACGTTAATCGGTTTACTCGTCTTTACGTTAATTAACGTCATCGTGATCGCACTTGGTGTGAAGAACGGAATTGAACGTGCAAACAAATTTATGATGCCGCTCTTATTCATATTTTTTATCATCTTAGTTGTTAGAGCGTTAACATTACCAGGAGCATGGGATGGGGTCGTCTTTTTCTTAGCACCAGACTTTTCGAATATTACCGGAGAGTCGGTCTTGTTCGCCCTCGGGCAATCGTTTTTCTCCCTCTCTGTCGGATTTTCGTGTATGGTGACGTACAGTTCTTACTTGCAAAAGGATGTAAGTTTAACGCAGTCGGCTGGATCAGTCGTCAGTATGAACATTTTCGTTTCGTTCTTAGCTGGTCTTGCGATCTTCCCGGTCGTTTTCGCATTAGGAATGGACCCTGCAGAAGGGCCGCCGTTATTGTTCATGGTATTACCTGCTGCTTTCGGTGAAATTCCATTCGGAGCATTTTTCTTAAGCTTGTTTTTATTACTGTTTTTATTCGCGACACTTACGTCATCGTTTAGCTTGTATGAAATTATCGTTGCTGCACTTACAGCAAGTGGGAAAATATCGCGAAAAACTGCAGCATGGATTATTGGTGCTGTCGTCTTTATCGCAGCGATCCCATCGGCGCTTACGGAAAGTTATTTAGCGAACGTATCCATTTTCGGTTTGACGATTTTCGATGCGACAGACTTTTTAGTAAGTAACATTTTACTCCCACTCGGAGGTTTGCTCATCGCACTATTTATTATTCACCGTGCGGACAAAGCACTCGTTCGCGAAGAGTTTATGATGGGTGGAGCGGAAAAGGCAGGGCTTTACAAAGCTTGGCGCGGTCTTATGACGTGGTTCGTGCCGATCATTATCATATTAGTATTTTTAGACGTTCTCGGTGTAAGAGCGCTCATTTTTGGATAACATTTTTCCTTATGGACGGTCCGTTTTTGGGCCGTCTATTCTTTTTTAAAAACTTTTTTAAAATAATAAATGATTTCCCTTGCTTTATGATTAGAAGAGGAGTATAGTAAGAAGTGGCAAAAGGCAATTGAAATACTTTTTTACGAACTCTTTATCCAAGATGTGTAAAAGTATTTATTCAATGATTTTGCACGATTTTGTATAAGGAGGTCGTTTTAACATGTTAACAGGAAAAGTTAAATGGTTTAACGCAGAAAAAGGCTTCGGATTTATCGAGCAAGAAGAAGGCGACGACGTGTTCGTTCACTTCACTGCTATCCAAGCTGAAGGTTTCAAAACACTTGAAGAAGGTCAAGACGTTCAATTTGAAATCATCGAGGGCGATCGTGGTCCACAAGCGGCTAACGTATCACCTTTAGCGTAAACAATAAACGATAATGAGACCCGTAGTGCTCTGTGCACTACGGGTTTTTGTATTTGATTGTAGAATTGTTCAAGTTAGTATGGCTTCGTTGTCGTCGTCCCTCTGCAGTTTCGTGCAAAAGCGCGTGAATGATTCTTGTTTTTCGCTCGATTCTCTACAGTTTTGAGAAAATCTTCAAAAGTGTCTTCAATCCCTAAACAGGATTGTGAAAACTTGCTTTCGTGTTTCAAATTT
>DATGRY010000150.1:0-3285 GCA_035303165.1 Pseudogracilibacillus sp. | reverse complement strand
AGGAGTGCGACCGCCATATGTAGTAACGAATAAAAGCACACAACTACATATTGACATTCCACTTATTTACATATAATCATATATGATTATTATACGAAAAACAAGGCATTTTACCTACATAAATTGCGCGA
Source organism: Pseudogracilibacillus sp. (assembly GCA_035303165.1). Lineage (GTDB taxonomy): Bacteria > Bacillota > Bacilli > Bacillales > Amphibacillaceae > Pseudogracilibacillus. The sequence continues at coordinate 3,154 of DATGRY010000150.1, read as the reverse complement.
ACCCCCTAGGATATTTATGTTCACTTCGGGTTCGCGGCCGAATAATTCAAAACTTTTGGAAACGGTCATATCGTTTACTTCATTACTCAAACTATGTAGAGCCTCATTTACTATGATAATGACAATCGTATATATAAATAAACCAATTACTTATTTTTATTAGTTCTAGTAAACGCTTGGGCTTCTTTTCACGAAGATGTACAGGCAAAACCACGCGGTGGGAAACGTAATTCATGAATTACGTAAAGATGTAGAGATAAGACTCACGGCCAGGAAACATGATTCGCGATTTGAGCGAACATGTAGAGGAAAGATTACAAAACCGGGTAAAATTGCCCCTTTTTTCATGACCATGTAGGGGCAAGACTACAAAACCGGAAATACTTTCACCCAATTTTAATGAATTGAGAAAATACCCAGCATTACAACAACGCTTTTGCTTTTTTCGTATTAGCAAAATGAACTTTTGCAATTTTATTTAATACGTCTTTACCGTGCTCCCTCATAATTTTTGCTGCAATTTCATCGACCTTATTAGAAGCTCCTTTTTGCAACTCTGTACCAATCCATTCAGACAAACGGTCCATTTCTTGAATAAACTTTGCCCGCGCTAAAATTGATGCCGTGGCTACCGCAATCGAATGATCTTCTGCTTTCGTCATAAAATGTGTTCGATTATGTAAACGATGCCGCTCACTCGCTAAATGGCGCTCGTATACAGCCGGGGGACAAAACTGATCGATAACGATTCCTTGTACATCGCTCTCATCAACTTTTTGTAACACCGATTGAATAACAGAGTGATGCAAGATTGCTTTCATCTTTCCTTGAGACCATCCTTGCGCTTGTAATTCATTGTATTTTTCATTATCGATTACCATCGAAGAATAAGGAATATCCATTTGTAAAATCTCCTCTGTAAGAAGCAAAATGTTTCGATCAGTAACTTTTTTTGAATCTTGCACACCCATTTCTTGTAAAACTGCAATACAATCTCGTTCAACGAAAACGGCGCAAGCTGTAACAGGACCGAAGTAATCACCAGTGCCTGATTCATCGGAGCCGATGTGACTTTCATGTAAAATTTGCTCCACTTCATCGTTCGTATAAGTTTGTTCATCTGTTTTCACGTGCGAAGAGCTCTCGCGAAAGAGTGTCGTTTGTTCCGCCTTATCAGCCGCAGCAAACTCGCTCCAAATAGTAAACTCCTCTTCCGCACCTTTTCCTTGAAATAACACTTTTCCAGATTTGTATGCAGTAATGACTGCACCATCCGTTCTAGCTCGAAAGATAGCGCCTTGTGGTGTGTCATCAATTTTGTCCCCGTAGAAGTATTTCATTTTTTCTATCGTCTCTTTTGAGAACGATCTTGTCACGTTTTTCATATACAATCCTCCATAAGAGAATGTTTCCAAATCTCTATAGTGTACAGTTTCCTAAAAACATACTTTCATGTTAAAATTAATTGTACCATTGTATTTGTAAAAACGTACATGAAATACATTGACTTACATATGCTGAAAGGAAAAATTGTATTAGCTAATGTGGGAGGAACGTTAGTGTGACCGATAAAAAAGAACGTAAAAGTATAGATGTAGAAATCCATCGACGTAAATATACGATCGTCGGCAATGAGCCGGAAGAACACATTTTCAAAGTAGCACATCTCGTCAATGAGAAAATGACAGAAATTCACGAGGCGAATAAACATCTTGATACGACGAAGTTAGCTGTTTTAACAGCGATCAATACGATGAATGATTACGTAAAATTAAAAGAAGAATATGATGAATTAATATCACTGTTGGAAGAGGAAAAATAACATGTTTTCAATTATTATTTTACTTGTACTACTATTTGGTTTTCTTATCGGTTTAAAACGCGGGTTTATATTACAATTAATGCATTTGATCGGATACGTAGCATCTTTTATTGTAGCGTCGCTTTTTTTCCGTAAGCTAGCAAGTCATCTAGCGTTATGGATTCCGTATCCTGATCTCGGTTCGGACTCTTTGTGGGCGATCTTTTTAAGTAGTCAGCCATTAGAAAATGCCTTTTACAATGCCATATCGTTTGCGATTATTTTTTTTGCGACAAAAATTATTTTACAAATTATCGCGTCGATGTTAGATTCATTAGCTAATTTACCTATATTAAGACAAGTGAACAAATTGTTAGGTGCTATATTAGGATTTGTAGAAGTGTATTTAATCGTTTTTATCATTTTGTACATATTAGCGCTCGTGCCAATTGAGTCAATTCAAACGAAAATAAAGAGTTCATTTTTGGCGACACTAATCGTCGAATATACGCCAATTTTATCGAAATTAATGGAGAAGATGTGGTTTACTGATTTACTAACGATCATTATGTAAAAGACTGATAATACGTGTCAGTCTTTTTCTATGTAGTTGTTGATGTGAAAGGAGAAGCGCCTATGCCAATAAATAAAAAAGATATCGTTCGCTTGCTAGAAGAGATTGCGACGTATTTAGAGTTAAAAGGAGAGAATCAATTTCGAATATCCGCGTATCGAAAAGCAGCACAAAATTTAGAGCGTGACGTCCGTTCGTTACAAGAAATTGAAGATTTCACGACAATTCCTGGCATCGGTAAAGGAACGAACGATATAATCGTTGACTATATAAAAAATGGTGAGTCTACAGTTTTACAACAGTTAAAAGAGGAGATCCCGGCGGGGCTCATTCCGTTGTTAAAGCTGCCAGGATTAGGGGGGAAGCGTTTAGCGACGTTATATAAAGAGTTAAATATCGTCGATGCAACAACGCTCCAGGAAGCGTGTGAGAGTGGAACAGTTGAAAAGGTTCGAGGATTCGGGAAAAAAACAGTAGAAAATATTACTCAAGCGTTAAAAACTGCTAGTAGTCGCCCTGAACGACTTCCGATTGCATATATGTTAACGGTAATGGAAAAAGTTGAAGCGTATGTGAAAAATATCGAGGAAATTGAACGTTTTGCTTGTGCAGGAAGTTTACGTCGTTTAAAAGAATCGGTGCGTGATATCGACTTTATCATTGCGACAAGCATGCCGGAAGTTGTTCGTGAACAATTGATCCAAATGCCATCCGTAAAAGAAGTGATCGCAAGTGGGGAGACGAAAGTTTCACTTACGTTAGAGGATGAATACGACGTG
>DATGRY010000149.1:0-4582 GCA_035303165.1 Pseudogracilibacillus sp. | reverse complement strand
CGTCTTTACAAATATATAGATTACATGGAGTGACCAGCTAGTTGAACAAAATTGCCGTTCAAATTCATATAACATGTATATTTTGCACGTTTTATTTTGTAAGAAATTAAAAGTTTTCGGAAATACATAAATATTACTATTATGGCATAATTATACAAATGTGTTCGAAATTGAACAGTGTACTTTATATATCGTCTATAACATTCACATAGTAAAGCAAAAAAATGTAGTTATTTTTCATTATTTTTCATATTTCTCTTTTTAAAAGGGAGTCTTTTAGCCTAAAAGAGGGGCTTTTACTGAAATGGAGTTTGTTGAAGTTTTGTAAAAGAACAGTTTTGAAATTAACAATTTTTCCGCGGCTCCGTTCATTTGCATTATATATGACTAGTTAATGAAACAGTTATAAATAATTCACGCTTACTGATTGAGCAGTTCATTCATTTTATTCTGTTCTTTACGAAAGTAAGAAGGCTACCCTTTTCACTTTTTAGAAAACTGACGCATCACCCTGCGAATCGAGGATGCCCTTAAATTTAGACAATGATCCCAACAGGATCGGGAAAAAATGCTTCGCTGTTTCAAACTTCGCTCACGATCCCAACAGGATCGGGAAAAACCGCAATACTGTTTCAATTTCCGCTCCTGATCCCAACAGGATCGGGCAAAACCGCAATACTGTTTCAATTTCCGCTCCTGATCCCAACAGGATCACGCAAAACCGCAATACTGTTTCAAACTCCGCTCACGATCCCAACAGGATCGCGCAAAACCGCAATACTGTTTCAAACTTCGCCCACGCTCTATCATGTAACAATTCCAAACGCAATACGACAAACTTAATGCTCCAACTCTTGCATAACTAAACTCCAACGGTCTGAGGAAGTTAACTCTGAAATCGATACTTTCATTCCATTCCCTAAATATACGTCTGAACCGTCGATTGCAACGACCATTGCTTGCAACAGCGGATCACTATCGTTTTTCTGATACACATCACCAACATGTGGAAACGTATGTGATTCCGGAAGAACGACCGTCTGTATAGAATCGTCCCCATTTTTCGCTCGGTCTTGCCGATCGATTTCGTTTGCGCCGTCTAATGAACCCTCTTTCATCACCCAATATTCTTCATGTTTTATTCCGTTCATTTTATTACTGATCACGCCACTGTCTTCAACCGCCGTCACCATTTCAATGGCATGTAAATGATGACGATCGAGCGAATCCGGATTAGGCGCAATGACTAATATATAGTCCCCAACAGCAGCTCGCTCGTTTTTATCAAGCGTAAACCGCTTGCCATTGTAAAGGAAACTGTCTAAATGTTGCGGTCGATACAAGTCAATCTCCCTCGCCGTGACGATCTCTTGATGAAAGTCTGCTAAACGAACGAGGTGAACGGACAGTTTGAAAAATGGTTTGACCGAATATACTTTATGTAACCGATTTTTATAATAGACAAACTGGCCTTTACGAACGTTTATTAAACGCAACGTTATTCCCTCCTAGCACGAAATATCAATTTTTTTACAATAAGTTACCAACATCCCACAAATGCGCGGACTTTCCATACCCATTTTACTAAATAGAACGCACACCTCTGGCTTGTCACTCTTCCAATTCCGCACGCAGCCCCTTCACAAGCGCGACCATCATAAACAATAAAACGAAGACAAATGGAAACGCCGCAATAATCGATGCAGTTTGCAAGGCATTCAAACCACCTGACCATAATAAAACTGCAGCCGCAGCCGCCTGCACAAAGCCCCACAAAATTTTAATTTTAATCGGTGGGTTCAACATCCCATTCGTCGTCTGCATGCCGATTACAAACGTCGCCGAATCCGCAGACGTAATAAAAAACGTACTAATAAGCACGATCGCTAAAACTGTCGCCACTGTACTAAAAGGAAGCTCAGCCAATGTCGCAAACAACGCCACTTCCGTATTGGCTCCCTCTTCCATCGCTTCCCAAATCCCAACACCTTCAAACATTTCAAAATAAATCCCCGTACCACCAAACACAGAAAACCATAAAATACTAAACACTGTTGGGACAGCTAACACACCGATGACGAATTCCCGAATCGTCCGTCCACGTGAAATACGCGCAATGAACGTTCCAACAAACGGTGACCACGCAATCCACCACGCCCAATAAAAGATCGTCCAACTTTGAATCCACGCTTCATTATCTTCATTGAATGGTGACGTACGAAAACTCATTTGTGGTAAATATTCTATATAATTCCCAAACGTCGATGTAAACAAGTTTAATAAAAAAGTCGTCGGACCCGTAAACAGTAAAAATAACATGAGCAAAATCGCCACAACGACGTTCGCATTACTTAACCATTTAATCCCGCGTCCGATCCCAGATAACGCAGACCCCGTAAACAACACCGTAACGATTCCAATAATAATAAACTGCGTAAACGTATTAATCGGAATATTTTCGTTTAAAAAAGAAAGACCACCGTTAATTTGAATTGCACCGAGCCCGAGCGACGTCGCCACTCCAAAAACAGTCGCAAAAACAGCAATCGTATCGATCGTCTGTCCAATTGGACCTTTAACACGTTCACCAATTAACGGATAAAACGTCGCACTAATTGTGCCCGGCACATTTTTCCGAAACTTAAAAAAGGCAAGCGCTAGCGCAATTAACGCATAAATTCCCCACGGATGTAATCCCCAGTGAAAAATCGTAAATCGCATCGCTTGCGAAGCCGCTTCCGCCGTTTCCCCATCTCCAGTAGGCGGCACGAAATAATGCGAGACAGGCTCTGCAACACCCCAGAAAACGAGTCCGATACCCATTCCCGCGCTAAATAACATCGCGAACCAGCTAATCGTACTATATTCCGGTTCCTCATCCTCTTTCCCTAATTTTATATTGCCATACTTCGAAAACGCAATATAAATGGAAAACAATAAAAAGACTGTCGCCGAAATTAAATAAAACCAACCGAACCGCGTCTGTAAAAAGTGTTGAATTTTAGATGTTACCGCCTCTAAATTATCCGGCGTTACGACACCCCAGACGATAAAAATAAATGTAATCGCAAATGATATGATAAATACGGGTGTAAATTTTTTCAATGCATATCCCCTTCCGAACGTACAAAACATAACCCAATATTACTCATTAATTGGTACTAATTCTAATGTAACAATATCCCTTTTTCAAACTATATACATATTGTCGGAATATTCCACGAACGATAGAGAAAATTGACATATAAAGAAGAGAAATTTATCCGTTTATTATGAAAACTATCATACTACGACACACTTTTCGTTAGTTTCTCACAATAAGCGAAAACGATACGAAAAAAACGAACATTTTCACTACATTCCATAAGAACATTCCCTTGAACAAATACCATACAACGTGGTATAAATGTAACGGATATACAATTACCTTGAAATAATACGTGCATACACGTTTTCGATATAGAAACATATAACCAAAAAAGGAAGGGTATACGACATGAATAACGAAAACTTTTGGCATACGCTCCCACGACCATTTTTCATCTTAGCACCAATGGAAGATGTCACCGACGTCGTATTCCGCCACGTCATTAGCAAAGCTGGAAGACCTGACGTCTTCTTTACCGAATTCGCCAACACTGCTAGCTACTGCCATCCTGACGGCGAAGATAGCGTCCGCGGTCGCCTCACCTTTACCGAGGATGAACAACCGATCGTCGCCCACATTTGGGGAGATCATCCACCATACTTCGAGGAAATGAGTATCGGTATGCGAGAACTTGGATTTAAAGGAATAGACATTAACATGGGCTGCCCCGTCCAAAACGTCGCCGCAAAAGGAAAAGGCGCCGGACTCATCAATCATCCGGACGTTGCAGCCGATATTATCGCTGCCGCGAAAACTGCCGGACTTCCTGTCAGTGTGAAGACACGCTTAGGTTATGCGAAACTCGATGAATGGCGCGAGTGGCTCACGCACATTTTTAACCAAAATATCGTCAACTTGTCCATTCATCTACGTACACGCAAAGAAATGAGTCAAGTACCCGCCCATTGGGAACTCATTCCAGAAATAAAACAATTACGCGATGAAGTCGCGCCGGAAACCTTGCTTACGATTAACGGGGACATTCCAGATCGGCAAACGGGATTGGAGCTTGCGGAAAAGTATGAAGTAGACGGCATTATGATCGGACGCGGTGTCTTTACAAACCCATTCGCCTTTGAAAAAAAACCGCGTGCACATACCGTTCGTGAGTATCTCGAGTTACTTTTGTTACAGCTCGATTTGCATGATTACTATAGTAGGAAGTTTGGCGAACGCCGCTTTAAACCGCTTTTACGTTTCTTCAAAATATACGTGCGCGGCTTTCACGGTGCAAGCGAGTTGCGCCATCAATTAATGAGTACGAAGTCAACAGACGAAGTGCGCGACCTCATAACGCCGTACATCGAGTCCTCCATTAGCGAAGAAATGATGAAGCAATCATAAATTTTTTATATGTATGATCATTCCGTGGACTTTACGTATTAAATAAAGTGGAAAGGATGCGTCAAACGCATCCTTCCTTATTATGACACA
>DATGRY010000148.1:0-20066 GCA_035303165.1 Pseudogracilibacillus sp. | reverse complement strand
TAATTATACGTTTCAAGAAGCCTCTGCTCTCGAGCAAGTGAAGAAAAACACGTTACCGATTCTATATTTTACGGGTGAAGCAGATACGTTCGTTCCGACAGAAATGACGCATGAGCTTTATGATGCGACGACGAGTGAACGGGAAATCGTTACATTTCCGCATGCGAATCACGGGGAGGGTTTCGTTTTATATCGTGTGGAATATAAAATGGCGGTTCATGATTTTTTAGATAGATTTGTAGAGTAAACGAAAAGAGGACATTCACGATATTGTTTGTGAATGTCCTCTTCTTGCCTAATATGATTGAATTTGCGCATCTTCTTCATATATAGCTTGTAGTTTTTTCGAGATGGGACCTGGCTTACCATCCTGGATCGGCGTACTATCTACTTTAATGACTGGCATTATTTCTGACATACTGCTCGTTAAAAACATTTCATCCGCGTCAACGATATCATCAAGCGTAAATGGTTCTTCGATAAATGGAATGTTTAACTGTTTTGCAAATCGTTCTACCGCAATGCGCACACAACCTTTTAAAATACGGTTCGTCGCTGGATGTGTATATATTTTTTCATCTTTTATGAGAAAAATATTCGATGAACCGCACTCTGTGACGACGCCATCACGATGTAAAATTGCTTCGTAACACCCTTGTTCTTTCGCTTTTTGTCGTGCTAAAATGTTCGGTAACAAGTTTAACGTTTTTATGTAGCAATTTTCCCAACGCTCGTCTTGTAAGGTGATCGTCTCCACACCATATTCAATAAGATCTGTTTCCCGAGCAAAATCGTTCACATACGCATATATGTTCGGTGTAATGTGTTCAGGAAATGTATGGACTCTTGGAGCTGAACCACGGGTGACTTGTAAATAAATGTAGCTATCTTCTGTTATGTCGTTTTTGCGAACAAGTTCTTTTAAAAGAGAGATCATTTCTTCTTTCGTATAAGGAATTTCGATATAAATGGCGTGTAAGGAGCGAAAGAGACGCTCGATATGTTCGTCCAATAAGTATGGCCGCTTATGATAAATGCGTATGACCTCGTATACACCGTCTCCGAATTGTGCACCACGTTCTTCAAATGGAAATGTTAAACTATCTTTATGAACAAATTTACCTTGCGACATAATAATCGGGTACATATACATATCCTCCTTATTTATGTATACATTTTACTCATTTGTTTTATGATTGTAAATGAAAGTTTCATTTTGTTCTTAGTACGATGTCGTATAATAGCAATGATGAAAGGGGGTACTTTTTATGGATGGGGAAACATTAAAAAGGCTGATTATAGAAGAGAGTAAAGTGATCGGGATCGATAAAATTGGTTTTACGACTGCGGATGTTTTTACCGAGTTAAAAGATAGATTACGAGAACAGCAGGATCGAGGTTATGCATCAGGGTTTGAAAAAGGAACGATTACGGAACGAACAGAACCAAAAAGGTTAATGAACAGTGCAAAATCGATCATTTCGATCGCCCTTGCATACCCATCTCGCATAAAAAATCCACCGAAAAGCAAACCGAAAGAACGTCGCGGTATTTTTTGTCGTGCTTCATGGGGAGAAGATTATCATCACGTTCTGCGCGATCGTTTAGAAAAGTTAGCAGCTTTTATCGCGGAGAAAGTGCCTCATTTTCAATATAAAATTATGGTCGATACAGGTGAATTAAGTGATCGAGCAGTGGCAGAACGTGCCGGTTTAGGTGCTTCTGGCAAAAATACGCTTCTCATTACAAAAGAATACGGGTCTTTCGTCTATTTAGGGGAAATGATTACGAATATATCGTTTCCGCCTGATGAGCCGATCGAAGATCTTTGCGGCGATTGCCGCCTATGTCTCGATGCTTGTCCAACGGGGGCACTCGTTGCTCCACGACAATTGAATGCGCAACGTTGTCTCGCTTTTATAACGCAGACGAAAGACTTTGTTCCGGTTGAGTTTCGTGACAAAATTGGTACACGTGTGTACGGTTGCGACACGTGTCAAGCGGTTTGTCCGTGGAATCGCCGAATCGACTTTCACTTACATGAGGAATTTGAACCGGAACCGGAAGTTGCCAAACCATTACTACGCCCTATGCTAAAAATGTCGAATCGTGAATTTCGAGAAAAATTTGGTCACGTGTCCGGTTTTTGGCGTGGAAAAAATCCGTTACAACGAAATGCGATGATCGGTTTAGCGCATTATAAAGATGAATCTGCAATCGACGATTTGGCTGAAGTTTTACGTAAAGATGTTCGCCCTGTCATCCGTGGTACGGCGGCATGGGCACTTGGAAAAATTGGGACACAAGCGTGCAGCGACATCCTTGAGGAAGCATTAACGAAAGAAGAGGATGAGCGTGTCGTTGTTGAAATTGAAGAAGCGTTAGCGTTGATTTCAACATCGTAGGAAATAAATTAGCAGCGGAGATGTGGAGGCTGTTTTTTATCCTTTACGTCGACAGTAATTTTTGATATTATTTTCAAGTAGTTTTTTACAAATTGCTTTTACCGTTGTCATCTTTTTTTAGTTTTGATGGACGGCAAAAGACGTAAAGGAGTTTGCCAAATGGGATTACACATCGTTTTGTTTCAACCTGAGATACCTGCAAATACGGGAAATATTGCTCGGACGTGTGTCGCAACAAATACGACGTTGCATTTAATACATCCGCTCGGTTTTTCGACGGATAATAAAATGTTAAAGCGCGCAGGGTTAGACTATTGGGAACATTTATCTATTTATGAATATGACTCGATCGAATCGCTCTATGAAAAGTATGAGCGCGATACGTTTTACTATATCGAAGATTACGGGGAAACGTATTATACGGATGTAAATTTTCGCGAAATACAAACGGACATCTTTTTCGTCTTTGGTAACGAAACGTCAGGGTTACCGAAAGAGAAAATGAAAGACGGTTTACATTACTGTTTACGTATCCCTATGTCAGACAATGTAAGGTCGCTTAACTTATCGAATACAGCAGCAATTATTATATATGAAGCGTTACGTCAGTTAAACTTTCTGAATATGAAATAAAAAAATCGTCATGGAAAATCACATGACGACTTTTTTATTGGTTGTTTTTTGGCATCCCTGGCTTTGATTCATACGCTGATGCGAAGCATGAAGCTAGAAAAGCTAAACTTAAAAGCATAATAAGTCCTGTTTTCATTTTATGATGCGCCTCCTCTTCGAACGATTATCCACTGTTCTTTTATTATTATAACGTGTTCTTATCGTTTTGTGAATTAATTACCTATCATTCATTTCATTATTTTGCCCGAAGTATGTGAAAATATGCACGTAAAAAACGATAAATAGCAGTGAAAATCATTAAAAAGTACGATGAAAATAGGATGACTGGCTAAAAGATACCGCATACATTGACAATTAGCTACATTATAGGTGTTATTAGTTGCTCAACGTATCGGACAGTCATATAATGATGACAGAGTGGAAAATTCCGTTTAATTATGAACAAAGTCAATATCTAATGGGGGTATAAAAAACGTGGCGGAGCGTACACAACTTAATAAAAAGTTTTGGAGTACAATTTATGGTCCAAACATGGGATACATTGAGGAACAGTATGAAATTTACGTGGAAGAGCCTGAAAAAGTCGATCCCACTTTAAAAGAGGTTTTTGAAACACATGGTGCCCCTAAATGGTTGGATCATACGGTGCAACAATCAGAAGCAAACGGAGAAATTGGCTATCATGAGGTACGTAAAATTACAGCGACGATGGAATACATTGAGGCGATACGTCGCTTTGGCCATTTAGAAGCGGATATTTATGCTGTTGGTGGCTCGAATGAGAAAACGTCATTATTGGAAATGGAAACGTATGGGATTACGGAAGATGATTTACGTACGATCCCAGCGGAATGGGTATGGAATAAGCAGGATGGCAAATTCCAAACGGCGTACGAAGTTATTCAACATTTACGAAAAACATATACGGGGAAAATTTCCTTTGAATTTGAACATGTAAATAACGAAGATGAGAGAAAATGGTTTTTAGAAAACATCGAAACAGGAAAGTATGAATTTCCGTTATCAGAGACAGAAAAGAGCCAGTTGTTGGAGCGTCTCATTCATGTTGAAGGGTTTGAGCAATTTTTACAAAGAACATTCGTTGGGCAGAAACGTTTTTCTATCGAGGGTCTCGAATCGATGGTTCCTGTCCTCGATCAAATTGTAAAATTAGCGAATGAAGACAAAATTGAAAACATCATGATGGGAATGGCACACAGAGGACGTTTAAGTGTGCTAGCGTACGTATTAGGAAAACCGATCGATGCAATCTTTTCCGAGTTTCATCATGCTCCAGATAAGGAGTTAATTCCATCAGAGGGTTCAATGGGCATTAATTATGGTTGGACAGGAGATGTAAAATATCATTTTGGAGCAACACGTCTCGTAAAAAATGATCAAGCAGCAACGCGTATTAAATTAGCGAATAACCCGTCTCATTTAGAGTTTGTCAATCCGGTTGTCCAAGGTTTTACACGTGCGGCTCAAGATGACCGTTCTGAAGTAGGATATCCGAAACAAAATATGGATAAGGCGATGAGTGTCTTAATCCATGGAGACGCAGCATTTATCGGGGAAGGTATCGTACCGGAAACGTTAAATTTAAGTGGTTTAGAGGCATATAAAGTTGGTGGCACCCTTCATATTATTGCAAACAATTTAATCGGATTTACGACAGATCGTCATGAAGCACGTTCGACAAGATATGCAAGTGATCTCGCAAAAGGATACGACATTCCTATCATTCGAGTGAATGCAGACGATCCAATTGCATGTATTCGAGCTATTCAACTTGCGTATGAATATTCACGTAAGTTTAAGAAAGATTGTGTGCTCGACCTTGTAGGTTACCGACGTTACGGACATAACGAAATGGACGAACCGCGAGCAACACAACCGTTACTATATAGAGAAATAGATAATCATCCGACAGTAACTACTATTTTTGCAGACGTATTAAAAGCAGAAAACGTCATATCGGATAATAAAGTAAAACAGTTAAAAGAAAAAGTGCAAAAAGAATTACAGTCGATATACGATGGTATGAAAGAAGATCGACTTGAGGGTATTTCTGAAATGAAAATGCCGGATGTACTAGCAAGCAGTATTGATCATTACGAAACGGCTGTACCATTAGAAGATTTGAAAAAGTTGAATGAAGATTTATTAAAGCGTCCAGACGGTTTTAATACGTTTAAACGACTAGAGCGTGTGTTTAAACGCCGTCAAAACATCCTAGATGAAGGTGGAAAGGCAGACTGGGCAGAAGGGGAAGCATTAGCGTATGCATCGATTTTAAAAGATGGTATCCCGATTCGTCTTACAGGGCAGGATTCTGAGCGAGGAACGTTTGCGCATCGCCATCTCGTCTTATATGACACGGAAACGAATGAAAAGTATTGTCCCATGCATGGCTTAGAAGACGCTAAGGCATCTTTTGCAATTCATAATAGTCCATTATCGGAAACGGCAGTTCTCGGTTTTGAATACGGCTATAGTGTTCAATCACCAGAAACGTTAGTTATTTGGGAAGCGCAGTTCGGAGACTTTGCAAACGTTGCGCAAGTTATTTTTGACCAATTTATCTCATCTTCCCGCGCGAAGTGGGGAGATAAATCAAACATGGTCATCCTTTTACCACATGGGTATGAAGGGCAAGGTCCTGAACACTCAAGCGCACGTTTAGAACGATTTTTACAAATGGCGGGAGAAAATAACTGGATCGTTGCGAATGTTACATCATCGGCACAGTTTTTCCACTTATTACGACGTCAAGCGATGATGCAAGGACGTGAAGAAGCTCGTCCATTAATCGTTATGTCGCCGAAAAGTTTATTACGGAACGAACGAGTCGCTTCGACACCGGAAGAGTTTGCTGATGGAAAGTTTAAAGCGTTACGTGATCAACCGAATTTACCAATTCATAAAGACAAAGTTACCCGCTTATTATTAGGATCAGGTAAAGTGATGGTTGATATTGAGGAGAAAATTGCTAATACGGATGAAGACTTCAGTTGGTTACGTGCGATTCGGGTTGAGCAATTGTATCCTTTCCCGAAGGAGCAATTAAAAGATGAAATTGCTTCACTTCCTAATTTGGAGGAAATCGTTTGGGTACAAGAAGAGCCAAAAAATATGGGTAGTTGGCGCTTCGTTCTCGACTATTTACGGGAGTTAGTTGAAGATGAGAAAATAAAATATGTAGGTCGTCCAGTACGTTCATCGACGTCTGTTGGCGAACCGAATATTCATAAGATTATTCAAGAAAAAGTTGTTTCAGATGCGATTAATCCAGCAAAGGGAGGAAAATAACAGTGAAGGAAATTATAGTTCCAGAGCTAGCTGAATCAATCACGGAAGGAACGATTTCAGAGTGGCTCGTTCAGCCGGGAGAAAAAGTAGAAAAAGGTGACCCTATAGTCGAACTTGAAACGGATAAAGTGAACGTTGAAATTAATTCCGACTACAGTGGGGTACTCGTTGAAGTTTTAGCAGAGGAGGGCGATGACGTAAACGTCGGTGATGTGATCGCAAAGGTGGACGAATCTGCTGAAGCAGGCGATACAGCACCAGCTGAAAAGCCAGAAGTTGCTGCGGAACAAAAAGATGAAAAAGAAGTAGCACCACAACAAGTTGAGCAAACAGAAACTGTTCAGCAAGCAAAAACGGATGTCGTTGCTACACCAGCTGCTCGCAAACTAGCTCGTGAACTTAATATAGATTTAAATAAAGTACAAGCACAAGATCCGCTCGGACGGATTCGCCCGGAAGATGTCGAGGCTGCAAGTAAAGCACCAACACAACAAGCGGCACCAAAGCAGGCGGAGCAATCGACGGCACAACAGTTCGATAAACCAGTTCGTATCGAGCGTATGTCGCGTCGTCGTCAAACGATTGCAAAACGTTTAGTCGAAGCACAACACAACGCTGCAATGTTAACGACGTTTAATGAAGTCGATATGTCGGCAATTATGAATTTACGTAAAGAGCGACAAGAGAATTTCGTTGCGAAAAACGATGTGAAATTAGGATTCATGTCATTCTTTACAAAGGCTAGTGTCGCCGCGCTAAAAGAATTCCCGTTATTAAATGCGGAAATTGATGGAACGGATCTAATCATTAAAGAGTTTTACGATATCGGTATCGCTGTATCTACAGACGCTGGGCTCGTTGTCCCAGTCGTACGCGATGCAGATAAACTCGACTTTGCTGGAATTGAAAAGGAAATTATCCGTCTTGGAACGTTGGCACGTGATAATAAATTAGGAATTGATGATTTACAAGGTGGATCGTTTACGATCACAAACGGTGGTATTTTCGGTTCGATGTTGTCGACACCGATCTTAAACGCACCACAAGTAGGAATCCTCGGTATGCACAACATCGTAAAGCGTGCAGTCGTTATGCCGGATGATACGATTGAAGTTCGACCGATGATGTATTTAGCTTTATCATACGACCATCGTATCGTCGATGGAAAAGAAGCGGTACAGTTCTTAGTTCGCATTAAACAAATGCTTGAAGACCCGTACGATTTATTGTTGCAAGGTTAATTGTAACTTATATTCCCGTTTACGACGTATATCGTTGTAAATGGGAATTTTTTATTAATACGGAAGTACACATGATGTATAGAGAATACTCATTTTGAAAAAACGGCTTCTTTTATATATGAGCTTTGAAAAGAATAGTATATAATAAACAGTGGTACAAAGACGTACAGTATGATAGGCGGTTAATGAGGAAAGGAAATGTAAAGTGATGCATGAAAAACGAATTTTATTTACTGGCGGTGGAACAGCAGGGCACGTAACAGTCAATTTGGCGCTTATTCCTTACTTTTTACGCGCTGGTTGGCACGTTGACTATATCGGTTCGTACGATGGCATTGAACGTGAACTTATTACAGCGTTAGAAAACGTTACATACTATCCGATTTCTACTGGAAAACTGAGACGTTATATGTCGATAGAAAACTTCAAAGATCCGTTTAAAGTGCTAAAAGGAACGTTGCAATCGTGGCGAATTATACGCAAAACAAAGCCGAACATCATATTTTCAAAGGGTGGATTCGTCTCTGTTCCAGTCATAGTCGCTGCACGTTTATGTCGTGTTCCGACAATCATTCACGAATCGGATTTAACACCAGGCCTTGCGAACAAGATTGCCGCTCCATTTGCGAAAAAAATGGTGACGACGTTTCCGGAAACGGTAAACTATATTGCAAAAGGAAAAGCGACGCATGTCGGTGCAGTCGTTCGTGAAGAGTTATTTCAAGGAGACGAACGAGTCGGTTACGACTTAACAAAGTTACATGATAAAAAACGAACCGTTTTAATCATGGGTGGAAGTAGTGGCTCACAAAAAATAAATGATATCGTCCGCAAAAATTTACCGACATTGTTACAACAATTTCAAGTTATCCATATATGTGGACGGGATAACGTAGATGAAACGTTTAAACAACCAGGTTATGTACAATTTGAGTACGTAACCGACGACTTAAAACATTTGTTTGCCATTACCGATCTCGTCATTTCCCGAGCAGGTGCAAATGCAATTTATGAATTTTTAGCGTTAAAGATTCCGATGCTACTTATCCCACTTTCACTTGCTGCGAGCCGTGGTGATCAAATAGACAATGCAAGGTCATTTCAAAACAGTGGGTACGCGCACGTATTGTTCGAAGATGATATGAATGACACATCATTTATTCGTGCGATTCATGAACTTGATGAAGTCCATCAGGAAATAAAAGCGAAAATGGAAACGTACTCGAGCCAACGGGCACGCGATGAAGTCATATCGCTTATTGAAAAAATGGCAAAAACGTAAAAAACCCTGCTATCATATATCGATCGTGCTGAACCGATAAAATTAGACTAAATTGTTCAGCACATAATTGACTGGAATGAGCCCGGTATTCGACCGGGCTCATTCCAGTCAATTTTTCTTTTATTCGATTTGTTGTAAGGTTAAATAAACCTTTATTGTTTCACCTAATGCTTCAATTAACTCTTAAATTACTCTGATAGAAAACGTTCATCGAGAGATACGACGTCAACCTTACCCGTCGTCGGATCGATGACGAGACCATGAACGAGCACATGTGACGGAAGAAGTGGATGTTCACGAATGATGTCGACACTTTGGGCAATCGATTGTTCTACCGTTTCAAATCCATGAAATTCTTGATGAAAATCAATGCCGGAATAATCGAGCGCACGAAACGTATCGTCAGAAATACCGGCTTTTTTCATTCGTTCCATCAGATTCTCCGTATCAATACATGACATGCCACAATCGTGGTGTCCAATGACGACGACTTCTTTCGCTTCTAATTTATAAATAGCGACGAGAAGACTTTTTATAATGCTGTCGAACGACTTTCGAATAATAGCACCGGCGTTTTTCACCATTTTTACGTCGCCATTTTGGATGTTTAACGCTTTCGGTAACAATTCAACGAGACGTGATTCCATACACGTAAATACGACCATTTTTCGATTTGGAATCGTATCGGATAAAAATGGTTCATAATTTTTATTCGCAACGAAGTGTTTATTGTATTCGAGCATTTGTTTAATTTGCAACGGTAAAACCTCCCCTTAACGTCGTAACCCTTGTTTATAAGAAGTTATTATACCATAGCACGACGTGTAATTGTATCGACTTGTAAAGAATTTTAAACGTAAAAATGATACACTAAAGAAAATGGTCAAGTGTCTGGAAAGGGATCCATATGGATAGAGAAAATAATAAAGATATTATCGATAAAGATTTATACGAGGAAATAGATGACGAGGAAATGTATGAATTAGTGCAAAAGGCGCGCGAAGAAGCGTTATTAAGAGAACGGAAACGGAAAGAAGCGCAAAGTCAAGAACCGCGTTTTCCACGCTGGGTTTTTTGGTTAATTGCCTTCGCTATGCTTTTGTATGTTGGACAATTGTTTCCGCAAACAGTGTCTATTCCAGCGGTAGAATTTTTAAAGACATCGGCTAAATTATCAACGTTAGATGAAATTAAAGACTATAAGCGAGCTGTCGTTGTTATCGAAACGAACGATGGAAGAGGGACGGGGTTTGCCTTTACAGATGACGGCTATATTTTAACGAATTACCATGTCATAGAGGGGTATCATAAAGTGACGGTCGCTTTTCAGGAAGATGGATTGTTTGCAGGGGAAGTCGTTGAAACGTATCCAGAAATTGATTTAGCTGTGTTAGAAACGGATGCAACGGATGTTCCTTACTTACCACTTGCTTCGACGTACATATATGAAGCGGATGAACATATTTATTTCATCGGAAATCCACTACACTTTACACGAATTGCGAACGAGGGAACGGTGCTCGATTATACGTACGTTCGTAGTAAAACCGATCCTGTCGTCATGTTACAAGCGCCCGTTTATCGAGGAAATAGTGGTAGTCCCGTTATTAACGATGTAGGAGAAGTGATCGGAGTTATTTTCGCCACGTTAGATGACGATGATGTCGGACGAGTCGGGCTATTTATTCCGATCGATTACTATTATGCGTATAAAAATGAGGAATGATGTAATGTTCGAGAAACGGAAATATCCAGCAATCGCTTTACAAAAATGGCGTAACATTTTCTTTTTACATTGGCACGTAGATGAACGTTGCTTGCAACGGATGATTCCCGAGCCGTTTATTGTCGATACGTTTAGTGGGCAAGCGTGGATTACGATCGTCATTTTTCAGGCGAAGTATAGTCGCCCTCGTTTGTTTCCACAACAGTTTTCATTAAAAGAGATGTATCAAATAAATGTGCGTACGTACGTGATGAATCCAATTGATCGTGAGCGTGGTGTATATTTTTTCGCTTTACGTGTAGGGCATCCATATATTTCGCCACTAATGGGGAAGATGTTTTCTTTACCGTTTATCCGTGCGGATATTACGTGTGAACAAGCGACAAAACGTACGCTATCCATATCGTGTATAGAAAAAGAGAAACACGCATTTCAAAGTACGTGCACGACAACGTTAAAGCCTCATCATTCACCATTAGCGACATTTTTAGCAGAACGGTATTGTATATGGAACGTACACGATGGAAAAATTATAAAACTTCCTCTGAGCCACTCGTCATGGGATTTGTTTCAAGGAGATACGACCGTTTTAACGAACGAAATTGTCCCTTTAGAAATAGAAGAACCGCCGTTCGTACATTATGCTAAAGAGAAAACAGCGTATATACACCCGTACGAGACGTACGGCTATTATCGAAAGTAATCACCTTTTGTATGGTGATTTTTTTATTTTAGATGAATAATTCTACTCGGTTTTGATCGAAGTCAAGTGCATGGTAAATGTAGTGCATTAAATTTTCGTGAGAATCTAGTAATGATTCTTCATCTGTAACGTAATAATATGCGTATAAAAATGACTGTATTTTCTTTTCTAATAAATCATCTTTCGTTCGAATCATTAATGTAAATAAGTCATCGAATTGACACCATAATAAATAATGTAATGCCCGTTCATATTCACACATGAATGACTCCCCTTTACTCGAATTGTTATCGTTTTTAGTATGGACGATATCTCTTCATCGCTTCCGTCAACAATGATGGTTACATTGCCAATTATAGGACAGTCGCATAAATCAAAACAGAGCATCCATAATAAAAACAAAACGAGTAAGGAGGAAGAAAACGATGAAATCAAAGGCATTATCTTTCGTTATTGCTTTCATTCTTGTCTTAGTCGGTTGTCAAAATACTGCAACAAAAACGACCGATGAAAGTCAACGCGGTAATGATACGTTTGAGCGAACACGGACAACACATGATACCGATCGCTCTGATCGATCTATTACGGAAAACTTGCGCGATCGTAATTTTGAAAGTAATAACCGCGCGAGTAACAATCGCCAAGATCGCTACGACGTATCGAAAGAAGCTGCTGATCGTATCGTAGAAGAAATTCCTGATATCGATCGAGCTTACGTTTTAACGACACGTAACAATGCTTATGTTGCTGCGATGTTAGATCGTAAAAATATGACGAACAAAGACAATTTGTCGTATAACGATCGTGACAAAAGTTCCGCAGGGATGAACGTTCGCAATGTAAACGACCGCAACGTCCGCAACCGTACTGTAAATGAAGGGGATTCGAACGAGAGACGTCAAGATAACCATATGGCAAATAAACGTGATAACGTGCGCCACGACATGATGGGTAAACGAGATGTCGAGTCAGATGAAGTAACAGATGAAGTGAAAAACCAAATTGCTGATATCGTCCAAGAAGTAGATAATAATATCGATAACGTCTACGTATCGACGAACCCAGACTTTTTCGATCTATCGGAAAACTACGTGAATGACGTAGATGCCGGAAAACCAGTACGTGGCTTCTTCGACCAAATTGGTAATACGATCGAACGAATTTTTCCACAAAATAAACGATAAGTTATAAAAGAAAAGGGGCTACATTTTGTAGTCTCTTTTTTCTTCACTTTCTAACGTATACATTTGTTTTTTTACTTTTACATATGCTATTATTTTCAACATAAGGAGGAATGGATATGGTCCAAGCAGTGATCGATTATCTTGAAAAAGAAAGCGACAACTATATAAAGACGTTGGAGCAATTTTTACGTATTCCGAGTGTTAGCACAGATAGTACATATAAAGAACAGATGAAAGAGGCAGCGACTTTCGTCGAACAATATGTGAAAAAAATTGGTTTTTCACACGTAGAACAAATCGAAACAGGAGGTCATCCGTGTGTTTATGCACATTACGACAAGGCGGGGGAAGAGGCTCCGACTGTTTTAGTATACGGTCACTATGACGTACAACCAGTCGACCCACTTGATGAGTGGGATAGCGATCCGTTTCAAATGGATATTCGAAACGGTCGCATGTATGCACGTGGTGCGAGTGATGACAAAGGACAACTGTTCATGCATTTAGCTGTTTTCGATGCGTATATGAACGTACACGGTCACTTGCCACTTAATGTGAAGCTTTGTATCGAAGGTGAAGAGGAAATCGGCAGTAGAAACTTGTATCCGTTACTCGAAAAAGAAAAAGAGAAGTTTGCTGCAGATTTTATCGTCATTTCCGATTCTGGCATGGTCGCAAACGATCAACCGACTATTTTATACGGTTTAAAAGGATTTACTGGTTTAGAAATTACCGTAAAAGGTCCAAACCAGGACCTACATTCCGGCATGTACGGAGGTGCAGTACGTAACCCACTTATGGCACTTGCACACATTTTAAGTTCAATGAAAAATGAAGATGAAGTGATTACAGTAGATAATTTTTACGACGATGTTGACCCGTTATCTGAAAAAGAGCGACAGTTAATCGCTGAAGTAGACGGTGAAAACTATGAAGAGTCGACAGGTGTTAAAGAAACTGTATCGGAAAAAGGATACGACGCAAAAGAACATACGATGGCACGCCCGACATTAGAAATTAACGGTATGTACGGCGGATACCAAGGCGAAGGGACGAAGACAATTATTCCGAAAGAAGCAACAGCAAAACTGACATGCCGCCTCGTTCCAAATCAAGATCCGGAAAAAATTCAACAGTTACTCGTGCAACATATAGAAAAAGTAAAACCAAGTGGTGTCGATGTTCATGTGACGTTAGAGAAATTATCTTCGAAAGCGTACAAAGTCGACCCAGTAAATCCATACATTGAAAAAGCTGCCCATTGTTATGAAAAGGCGTTCGGGAAAAAGACGGTATTCGTACGGATGGGTGGTTCCATTCCAGTTGTAGAATGGTTTGACTCTATTTATGGCGTTCCGATCGTCTTTCTCGGGTTTGGTACGCCGGATGATCGTTTACACGCACCGAATGAAAGTTTCCCGTTAAACAGTTTTTATAAAGGAATGGATACGCTCGCCTATTATTGGGATGAAGTGAGTCAAAAATAAGTAAATTTATATACGAAGTAATGCTTACTAGGTATACGCCCTCTCACGAAAATAGTTAGGTCATACGTTAAGTAGTAAGTACACGTATGACGTGTTCACTGTCCATTACGATTGGGAGGGAAAACTGTGGGAAAAGGTAGAGGATTTGGCGAGAGCTTTTCGTTAATCGTCGTATTGTTCATTTTGTTAATTATTGTCGGTGCCATTTATATGGATCGTACACGCTATTGTTAAAAAATTACGTACGTAAAGGAGAGTGATTCGTCACTCTCTTTTTGATTGGACCTAAGTTTATCAACACTTATAACTTTTATGGTACACTTATTGTTGGACTTATCTTTGTTTGAAAGGAGAATATGTTGTTGATCACACGAAAAAGTGAACGTGAAATTAACCAAATGCATGAGGCGGGTAAACTACTCGTCCAGACACATAAAGAAATTGCAGAAATGATCGAACCAGGGATTACGACGATGGAAATTGATGCATTCGTCGAAAAATATTTAAAAGAACATGGGGCAACACCAGAGCAAAAAGGATATCAAGGGTATCCGTATGCGACGTGTGCATCGATTAATGATGAAATTTGTCACGGTTTTCCTCGCAAAGAACCGTTACAAGACGGAGATATCGTAACGATCGACATGGTTGTCAATTTAAATGGCGGCTTAGCTGACTCTGCTTGGACGTATGCAGTCGGTAATGTAGATGAAGATGCAAAACGTCTCATGGAAGTGACGAAAAAGTCACTATATTTAGGGATTGAACAAGCGGTAGTTGGTAACCGAATCGGTGATATTGGCCATGCGATTCAAACGTATGCGGAAGCAGAAGGATTTTCTGTCGTCCGCGAATTTACTGGGCATGGTATTGGACCAACAATTCATGAACCGCCACATATTCCACACTATGGAGAACCGAATAAAGGAATTCGATTAAAAGAAGGTATGGTTATAACGATCGAGCCAATGATTAATGAAGGTGATTGGAAAAGTCAAATGGATCAAAACGGATGGACGGCACGTACGATAGATAAAGGCCGTTCAGCACAATATGAACATACATTGGCAATTACGAAAAATGGTCCACTCATTTTAACAGATCAAGATGAGTAAATGAGTTATCGCGCCTAGTTGGAGGAGAGATGACGGTGGCAGAAACAATAAAAAAAGATTCTCGGAGCCAATCGATGTATATGATACAGCAAGGGATACAGACGGGATTTCCGATCGTAATCGGCTACATACCGATTGCAGTGACATATGGCGTGCTAGCGGCACAGTCAGGTATTTCACTTCTCGACTTGACGTTAATGAGCGTGCTCGTGTTTGCAGGTGCAAGCCAATTTATGGGGGCAAACATGATTGCGGTTGGGGCTTCTGCAATGGAAATTGTCGTTGCGACATTCGTCTTAAACTTTCGCCACTTCGTCATGAGCTTATCATTTATGAACGATATTCGCGACCATGTTCGATTAAAGGGAAGAGTCGGATTATCGTTAACATTAACGGATGAAACGTTTGCCGTTTCTGCCTTACATAAAAAAAGAGCGAAAGAAGATAAAGCCGTTCTGTATTTTTTAACGATTAATTTGTCTGCTTATTTATCGTGGATATTCGGTTCGTTATTAGGCGGTCTTTTAGGCGAAATTATTCCAGAACAATTGAGTCAAAGTATGGGAATTGCGTTATATGCGATGTTTATCGGCTTATTAGTTCCATCGGTAAAAAAAGAAGTTCGTTTCGGACTCATCGCGATCATCGCCATTTTAATTAATGTTATTGCGAGTCAATTCGTTAGTAGCGGCTGGGCAATCGTCTTAGGAACTGTGTTAGGCGGACTTGCAGGTGTATTTTTGTTAAAGGATGAAGTATCATGATTTTACTCATTATTATCGGAATGTCGCTCGTGACGATGATTCCAAGGGTTATTCCTGCTTTTGTCGTCGACAAGTTAATTTTTAAAGAGTGGGTTAATAAATGGTTACAAGCGATTCCCTACGCTGCCTTAGGTGCGCTCATTTTTCCGGGTATTTTATCTGTGAAAGAACAAGCACCTCATATCGGGTTAATTGGCGGATGTGTCGCAGTAATCGCTTCTCTAGTTGGCTTAAATATTATTATCGTCGTTCTCCTTGCAATCGGGACGGTCTTTTTAATGATGATGTAAGGAAGCGACATTTTGATGACGAATGTCCCATTACATAAACGGTAATGTCGCCTCGCTTGCACTTCCTTTTCATACGGAAGTGCTTTTTTTCGTTACATGTACAACGGTTTTATATAAATAGTTTACGATGTCGCCATATCTTTCATCTTGTTCCGTTGTTAAGTAGTTTGGAACGATTGAATCGCAATATGTGCATGAAGCGAATCGTCGTGAACTGCTTTATCGAATAATTAACGTTGGGCGGTGCAAACTATATATGCGCTTTTTTGGCGCTTACATTTGATAAAAAGGATGAACGCCGTGACAAAAAGTGAAGCGATGGAAAAACGTTGGGCAGTCGTCTCCCTTGCGTCCGTACCGTTAATTATGACGTTAGGTAATTCGATGCTCATTCCCGTTTTACCAGTGATGGAAAAGAAGTTACATATTTCAACCGTACAATCGAGTTACATTATTACCGTTTATTCAATCGTAGCGATCATTTGTATTCCAATTGCAGGTTATTTGTCCGATCGTTACGGTCGTAAAAAAGTAATTGTCCCAGCACTAATTATTACTGGTATTGGCGGGTTGATCGCGGGACTAGCCGCGTGGAAAATGGATAATGCCTTTACGGTCATTTTAATCGGTCGTGTCTTACAAGGGATTGGAGCCTCTGGTGCCATGCCAGTCGTTTTACCGCTCGTTGGCGATATGTTTCATCGGGAAGAAGAGGCGAGTACGACGCTCGGCATTATCGAAACATCGAATACGGTTGGGAAAGTGCTTAGTCCAATTCTCGGTTCTGCTCTAACGGCGCTCATATGGTTTCTTCCTTTTTTATCCATTCCCATTTTTAGTCTCATTTCTGTTTTATTAATCGCTTTTTTAATTAAAACAAAAAACGATGATCAAGAAGCGGAAAAGGTAAGTTTTCGGCAATATCGTCATGAGATCTCTGAGGTGTTCACTGCCCATAAACGATGGCTCATTGCCATTTTTATCATCGGTGCTATTTTAATGTTCATTTTGTTTGGATTTTTATTTTATTTATCGACGATTTTAGAAGAAAAGTTCCATTTTAAAGGTGTCGTTAAAGGATTGTTGCTTGCTATTCCGCTTCTCGCATTATCGATTGCGTCTTTTGTGACAGGAAAGAAAATTAAAGATAAATTACGACTAATGAAATGGATTACTTTCGTCGGCATCGTATTAGCTGGAAGTTCTGTTGCAGTCATTTCGTTTATGGAACATTTCATTTATCTACTCATTATCTTTCTAGTTTGCGGCGTCGGAATCGGAATGGCACTTCCTTGTATGGACTCCCTCATTACAGAAAGTATCGATAAGTCGATTCGCGGTGCGATTACGTCCATATACAGTTCGATGCGGTTTATCGGTGTCGCTGCTGGACCGCTTGTTATTGCAGTTTTAATGAAGAAAAATATTTTTTGGATGGTTATGCTATTAACCGTCTGTGCTTTAGGTGCCGGTATATTAGCCTTTCGTAACATCGACCCCGAAGAAGACCGTTCATAAAAAGAGAAATTGATTCTGAATTGTTGCAATTGTCCCAACAATTTAGGATAATGAGTGTAACGATGGTGGCGAGGGGGAATATTCCATGAAAAAAGAAAGAACGGTCTATAAGTTTTATCGCTATGCTGGTAAAGCAATTGTAGCTAAAAAGGACACTCCGTTTGAAATGAAATTACAGGCGACGTTACTACTTGACGACTTATGTTACACATGGAATAAAGAACAATTGCAAAGGCAATTGGATGAAGCACTAGATCGACGGGATCGCGAAACATTTATGACTTTAAGTGAAAAGTATCGTATGTTATATCATGAATAGCGGTTAAGTTCTGTTTAGACTATCTGGAAAGATAATGTAACCTAATGAACCTATTTATAATGGTTCGTTTATCGAGGGACACTATCTAACGAGATAGTCTTTTTTTGTTGTAAGACAGTTAATGTTTCAAAAGTTGTTTCGCTTATATCAAATGATATGTATATTTAGAAATATTTGTTACAATAGGGAATGGATGAATAACACATGTCCATAGGGAGGAAAAGGCGAAATGGAATACCGGATTGAAAAAGATACATTAGGAGAAATGAAAGTACCTGCGGATAAATATTGGGGGGCGCAGACTCAGCGTAGTAGAGAAAACTTCCCGATCGGGCAAGAAAAAATGCCAATTGAAATTATTCAAGCTTTTGCGATTACGAAAAAAAGTGCGGCAATTGTAAATAGCGAATTAGGTCTTTTAGAGGCTGAAAAAGCAGAAGCGATTGGTTACGCAGCGGATCAAGTGTTAAAAGGGGAATTAGATGAACATTTCCCGTTAGTCGTCTGGCAAACGGGTAGTGGAACACAATCGAATATGAACGTCAACGAAGTGTTAGCGTTTGTAGGGAATAAAAGGCTTGAAGAAAAAGGAAGTGACGTACGTCTTCACCCGAATGACGATGTCAACAAATCACAAAGTTCGAACGATACGTATCCGACGGCACTGCACGTTGCTGCTGTATTAAAGCTTGAAGATACGGTTTTACCAGCACTTCGTGTCTTAAAAGATTCGATTGCTAAAAAAGTCGATGCATTTCAAGACATCGTAAAAATTGGACGGACTCATTTACAAGATGCAACTCCATTAACGTTAGGACAAGAAATGAGCGGCTGGCATCGTATGTTGGAAAAAACAGAACAAATGATCGAGCAAAGTGCGGATCAGTTAAAGTCCCTTGCAATTGGTGGAACAGCGGTCGGAACTGGTCTCAACGCACATCCGGAATATGCCGAAAAAGTGTGTGAAGAAATTAGTAAAATAACTGGTAAGCAGTTCGTTTCTGAAAAGGTAAAATTCCATTCATTAACGAGCTACGACGAAGCAGTATATGCGCACGGGGCGTTAAAAGCACTCGCAGCAGACTTAATGAAAATTGCTAACGACGTCCGCTGGTTAGCAAGTGGTCCACGTTCAGGACTCGGGGAAATTATTATTCCGGCAAACGAACCAGGTAGTTCCATCATGCCAGGAAAAGTGAACCCAACGCAAAGTGAGGCACTTACGATGATCGTAACGCAAGTGATGGGAAATGATACGACGATCGGTTTTGCAGCGAGCCAAGGAAACTTCGAATTAAACGTATTCAAACCAGTAATTGCATATAACTTCTTACAGTCGGCACAACTGTTAGCGGATGGAATGCTATCGTTTGAAGAACGTTGTGTCCGTGGGATTGAACCGAACGATGAGAGAATCGAACAGTTCTTGCATGATTCACTCATGCTTGTCACAGCGTTAAACCCACATATCGGTTATGAAAATGCGGCAAAAATTGCAAAGAAAGCCTATGAAGAAAATACGACATTAAAAGAGGCAGCGACGGCATTAGATTTATTAACAGAAGAAGAGTTTGATGAGTACGTCGTACCGGAAGAAATGACTCATACGCTATAAAGTGATGATAAACCAAGAATATTCGCATCGCGGACTATTCTTGGTTTTAATTTTTTTAGAGATTGAGCCGGGTGATCGTGTTGCGGCAGTAGAAAAGATTGTTTTCATGTTGAGCGTGCTACAATTTTTATCGTTATGTTTCTTCATTATCGATGGAATAAAAGCAATGTCGCATCGCTAGTTACGAGACGGTGCGTCGTTTGATCGAGGTTTTCTTTTTGTAACGTTTGTTGCGCGAGGCGTTTCCCTTCTACATCGTTTTGTGCATCGATCGTCGTATCTAATAGCGTTTCACCTTTATCGGAAAAAGCCGTTAAATAGTACGTTGACATCTTCTTTGCACCTCCGTAGCTAGTTTTCTTTTATTATGCCATGAAAGCTACATTATTTCCAGATCGAAACGCGTTGTCTACAAACGTAAAAACTGCAGTTCTCCGCTACGTAAAAAAGTGATAGGGACAAACAGTTTTAT
>DATGRY010000147.1:0-12867 GCA_035303165.1 Pseudogracilibacillus sp. | reverse complement strand
TTGCTTCTTGCCCCGAATTAGTCCGGCAAGATGGGGTTACCCGGACAGTTTTCGATAAAACTGCTGGAGTTAGTCCGTCAAGGCGCTCCTACCCGGACAAAGATTTACTTCCTTCCCCGAATTAGTCCGGCAAGATCGGGTTACCCGGACAATTTTTGACAAAACTGCAGAAGTTAGTCCGTCAAGGTGCGTTTACCCGGACAATAATTTGCTCATATCTCCGAATTAGTCCGCCTACATGCAGTTACCCGGACAGTTTTCGATAAAATTGCTAAAGTTAGTCCGTACCCTCGCCCCCGCCACCGCACTTGCGCAGTCAAAAAGACACGATTAACTGACAACGAGGAGACCGCGCCCAAATCGCCGTATCATTCCCGGAGACGGGCATTTACATGTACCACTGCCACATTTTAGAGCACGAAGATAACGGTATGATGGGACAAGTTGAAGTGTACGAATAAAAAACTGAAAAAAACCGAAGCCGAGCACATCCCCCGACAACGAACAAAAACGAAGCCGAGACGTCCTGACTCCGCTACGATTCACCACGGACGACCGTTCGTCTCCGTAGCACCTCGGGCTTTCATAAAACGTCGTTACAGTATTACGTATTTCTTAATCCTCGTCATTTTCATGGCAACTTAAGCCGTCCTTTTGCAGACGATGCGGAAAGAGTACACTTCCACTTGCCATCTATTTTCAGTTTATGGTAATATAAAGGTTAGTTATTTGTCGGTAAGAGAGGATGGACGAAATGGCGACAGTAATAAATGTTTTACTCGTAATCAATGCGATTATTATGATTGTTTTTATCGTTCTCCAATCTGGAACGAGCGCGGGACTATCCGGCGCAATCTCCGGGGGCGCAGAACAACTATTCGGAAAACAGAAAGCACGCGGAATGGACTTATTTTTACACCGAGGCACAGTGATTACAGCTGTACTATTTTTCCTGCTAGCATTTATTAGTGCATATATCGTATAATATAAGTGAGCAAAACCCCTTATTACAATCGTTGTGATAAGGGTTTTTCAATGTTTACAGTTAATGTACGAAAAGGAGACAAACACCTATGCAAATAAAAAAACCAGAACCATTTACATTCGAAGCGGGCCCGCGGGCAGTCCTCTTATTACACGGATTTACCGGGCATTCCGCTGACGTGCGTATGATTGGCCGTTATTTAGAAACGAAAGGTTATACGAGCCACGCCCCGATTTATCGCGGACACGGCAGTACACCCGAGGACTTATTAACCGCCTCTCCTGAAGATTGGTGGGAAGACGTCCAACAAGCATACGAACATTTACAAAACTTAGGTTACAAAGAAATAGCCGTCGCCGGGCTTTCCCTCGGTGGTGTACTCGGGTTAAAACTGGCTAACTGTTATAACGTGAAAGCACTCGTCACGATGTGCTCACCGATGTTTTTCGATAACAGAACACAACTTACGATCGGCTTTGAACAGTTTGCTCGACAATATAAACAACTCGAACGAAAAGATGAGGCAACGATTGAACGAGAAGTACGCGAACTACTCGACAAATCAAAAACGCTTTTCACTGACATGAAACATTTCACCGACGACATTAGTAAAGAAATCGATATGGTATACGCACCGATTCTCATCGTTCAAGCACGAAAAGATGCAATGATTAACCCATTGAGTGCAAATTACATTTACGATCACATCGCATCGTATGACAAAACATTAAAATGGTACGAAGAGTCAGGTCATGCAATTACGTTCGATAAAGAAAAAGACAAACTGCACGAAGACATATACTCGTTTTTAGAAGCGCAAGATTGGGAACAATAAACGTAACGATAATTTTTTAAAGAAAAAGGTGAAACGATGAGTGAACAATTAGCCGATCAAATTATCCATTATTTTGAAGAAAGTGGCACACATCCGTTAAGTGTTCAAGAACTAGAAGAAATATTCGAGATGACGACAGCGGATGAATTTAAAGAGCTCGTCAAAACGTTAAATACGTTAGAAGAAACAGGAAAACTCGTTCGTACACGGAAAAACCGGTTCGGGTTACCAGAGAAAATGAACCTTTTCCGTGGTCGAATTGAAATGAACAAAAAAGGATTCGCCTTTCTCATTCCTGATGATGAAAAAATGGACGACGTGTACATCCATTCGTCCGACTTGAACTCTGCGATGAACAACGACCGAGTCATCGTTCGTATCGAACGAAAAGGACATCGCAGCAACCGTAAAGAAGGCGTCGTCATCCGTATTTTAGAACGAGCAAACGATCGAATCATCGGGACGTTCGAGGAGGGGCGAGGTTTTGGCTTCGTTATCCCGGACGATAGCCGCATCCTTCACGATATTTTCATTCCGAAAGAAAACACAGCTGGTGCGGTTACAGGGCACAAAGTCATTATTGAAATTGAGGAATTTCCGAAAGGACGAAAAAGTGCAACAGGAAAAGTCGTCGAAATACTCGGACATAAAAATGATCCTGGAATGGATATTGTTTCGATTATTTACAAACACGGCATCAAAATGGACTTCCCGGAAGAAGTACTCGAAGAAGCAGGGAAAGCACCAGATACCGTCACCGAAGACGAAATTGCAAACCGCCGTGATTTACGTAATGAAACAATTGTTACAATTGACGGGGCAGATGCGAAAGATTTAGATGACGCCATTCGTGTCGAACAACTCGACAACGGAAATTACTTACTCGGCGTCTACATCGCCGATGTAACGTACTACATTAAAGAAGGATCTGCGATGGATAAAGAAGCGGAAGAACGTGGGACGAGCGTCTACTTAGTCGACCGCGTCATTCCGATGATTCCACACCGCCTCTCAAACGGTATTTGTTCGTTAAATGAAGGCGAAGACCGTCTCGTACTCGGCTGTGAAATGGAAATTGATGCAGACGGAAACGTCGTCGCCCACGAAATTTTCGAAGGCGTCATCCGCTCAACAAAACGAATGACATACAAAGCAGTGAACCAAATGTTAGTCGATCAAGATGAAGACGTGCGTGCGGAATATAAGGCACTCGTTCCGATGTTCGAATTAATGGAAACTGTCGCAGCTACGTTACGCCGAAAACGAATGAAACGCGGAGCGATCGACTTCGACTTTAAAGAAGCACAAGTACTCGTCGATGGAGATGGAAAAGCTACCGACGTCATCATTCGCGAACGCTCTGTTGCAGAACGCCTTATCGAAGAATTTATGCTTTGTACGAACGAAACGATCGCGGAACATTTCCACTGGCTTGAAGTACCATTCATCCATCGTATTCACGAAACACCTGATGAGGGTAAGCTCGAAACATTTTTCGAATTTCTCGCCGGTCTTGGCATCGTCGTCAAAGGAACAGCGAACGAAATTCACCCACTCGAATTACAAAAAGTGTTAGATCGTGTACGCGGTGAAAAAGAAGAAATGGTCATATCAAAACTGATGCTCCGCTCGATGAAACAAGCGAAATACGATCCAGTAAGCGTCGGGCACTTCGGTTTGTCAACAGACTTTTACACACACTTTACCGCACCGATTCGCCGTTATCCAGACTTAACCGTCCATCGCCTCATTCGGACGTATTTAATCCACGGCGATCTAAGCAACGACACGTTACGCAAATGGAAAGAAGCACTGCCTGATATTGCACAACATTCATCGCAAATGGAGCGTGCCGCTGTCGATGCCGAACGCGAAGTAGACGATTTGAAAAAAGCAGAATATATGCTCGATAAAATCGGCAATGAATATACTGGTATCATTAGCTCCGTGACGAGCTTTGGACTTTTCGTCGAATTAGAAAATACCGTCGAAGGACTCGTTCACGTAAGCTATATGGTCGACGATTATTATCACTTCTCCGAACGACACCACGCGTTAATCGGTGAAATGTCCGGAAAAGTGTACCGCATTGGGGAACAAGTCGATGTGAAAGTGCTCGATGTAAACGTAGATGAACGTAGCGTCGATTTTGTGTTAATATAAAACGACACATTCAACTTAAACAAAACGACGACGCACGAGAGGTGACGCGTCAGTTTTACCAAAAGTACGTTATGCCAAGAATGTTCAAAATCCAAAGGGGGGAGACGACTTGTCTAAAAAGAGAGAAAAACCAATTGCTCAAAACCGAAAAGCTTCCCATAATTATTTTATTGAAGAAACGTACGAAGCGGGCCTCGTCTTAAAAGGAACGGAGATAAAATCAATCCGCGCAGGCCGCGTCAATATTAACGATGCCCACGTGCGCATCCATAACGGCGAAGCAGAAGTGATCAACATGCACATCGCCCCTTATGAACAAGGAAACCGCTTTAATCACGACCCAACACGGACACGGAAATTGTTACTCCACCGCCACGAAATCGATAAACTGTTCGGGCTTACCCAACAGCGCGGCTATACGATCGTCCCGCTAAAACTTTATATTAAAAAAGGTTTCGCCAAACTGTTGATCGGTCTCGGAAAAGGGAAGAAACTACACGACAAACGCGAAGATATGCGTCAACGCCAGATGAAACGCGACATCGATCGGGCGATGAAAGAAATGAATCGTTAATAGAAGGAAAAATTCGCTCCGATCCGAGCGAATTTTTTCATTTTGTTTGTTATGCGTAATGCGTGGTGTTTTCTTGTGAATTTCGATTAGCTGCCCAGATACGTGAAAAATCATTTGCATATTTTTAAAAACGGAACAACACAACTTTAGACAACAAATCCAGGCAATGGACTACTTGAAAAAAAGCGTTATAAATGGCGAAATAAAGTATGCGGTTAGGTATTCTTAAATAGATATTTATAGAACGACACTGTTGAAGATAAAGAATCCCGGCAACACCACACCTTGCTATTATGAAAATATATGTTATAATGAATAGTGCACACAAAATGATGTGCATTCAACATTCACCTGGGGACGTTCTGGATTCGACAGGGGTAGGTTGAGCTTAAGTTGCACGTCGAGGTTACGACTCGTAAAACGTTACCAAGCCTATAACTGGCAAAGAAGAAAATTTCGCTTTAGCTGCTTAATTTCAGCTAAAGGATTCTGTCTGTTATCTCCCGCGTAACAAGACGGAATCTCAAATTAGCGGGATAAACGTTCATCCTCCGTCTGCGGATAGAGCGTTGAAACGAATCAGACTAGCTAACCGGGAGCCCGTTGGTAGGCAGAAGGTTTAGCGAAACATAATATACCAACTAAGCGTGTAGAGACTTAAGTGGCAATACCTTTGGACGTGGGTTCAACTCCCACCGTCTCCATACTTAAATAATTAGTCGATAAAAAGAAAGCACCGAACCGCGAATCAAAACGGTTCCGGTGCTTTTTGGATTTTCATTCGTCATTTTATTCATCATTAAAAACCTCTCTGAGCGGACAAACTTTCGTCCCCGCGCCATAATTAGTCCGGGTAACCGCGTCTAGGAGGACAAACTTCCGTTCCCGCACGATAATTAGTCCGGGTAACCGCGTCTAGGAGGACAAACTTTCATCCCCGCGCCATAATTAGTCCGTCAAGCCACATCTAGGCGGACAAACTTTCGCCCTCGCGCCATAATTAGTCCGGGTAACCGCGTCTAGGAGGACAAACTTTCATCCCCGCGCCATAATTAGTCCGTCAACCCCCGTCTAAACGAACAAACTTTTGCCTCCATTAAAACCCCACTAAAACTCTACTAAAATCTCACAACCGTTAATCCCCCCATAAAAACACCCAACCTCCAAAACTACACAAACCCGAAATATAAACTAACTCTAGCCAAAGATTTCGTTTTGAAGAGCAATTCCAAAACTACACAAACTCGCAAACTAAAACAGTAGCAATTCATATAAAATACGTTAAAATTTAATATAGATCATTTTTTAAAAAACAACTACAAACCCGCACTACAAAAATGCATAAAAACCGAACAATATAACGCGCAAGCATCAGAAAAATCTCTCGTACACGCACTAAAAAATGAACAAATACCTTACACCGTAGAAGGAGATGAAACAACATGAAAAAAGGTATTATCATCACAACAATGCTTACAACGGCGGCCCTCATCGGCTGTACAAACGACACCACTACATCTAAGCAAAATGACAGCGACATTCAAGAAATTGAAGCGGCAGACAGAAGTGATCATGAGGAAACTGAAACGACACAAGACATAAACAAACACGACTTATATATCGACCCGAGCGAACCAATTAGCATCGAATACGACCCGATCGACATCGCTAAAGCACTCGTCAAACAAGAAATGCAAAAATACGAAACAGATTCAGACAACTGGGAAATTGCCACAATCGAAATAACGAGAGATGAAATAATCGACAACGTATCCGATTACGATAAACCGGCAGGTGACATCCACATCGTCTGGATCAACGGCGAAATCGAATCAGACGACGGTGAGCTCATCTTCGAAGTCGGCGGTAAAAACTTTGATCTCGAACTATACAAACGACGAAACGACAAATATTGGTACATTGACGAACATTGGGGGATCTTACGTGACATCACAACAACAGACATGCCCGATGTGACCGAACAAAATACAACCGACGCATCGGAACAAACCGACGGTAAAACATTCACTTTCGAAAATGCCATCCGACTCGTCGAAACGGAATACGACGACGAAGACATCGGAATTACGCTAGAAGACGAGCCAAAAAGAGATAACGGCAGAACATACTATGTCGGAACGATTTACTCCATCGACATGCAAGCAGCGGGCGGCTCAGGCCATCTCGCCACAATTAAAGTATACGAAGATGGAACGATCGCGGAACAATTCGAATAACATTTATAAAAACTGTCGCGAATCCTATTTAGATAACGGTCACCATGCTTTAAAAAGTGATCCATAATACGAAAACAAAAGGCCGTCCGATAGGACGCGTACGAAATTTATGTTAAAATAATCCTTAAAACGACTATTTAAATCACTACTGATCACAACTTACGAGAAAGAATGCTCATCAAAACGGCAAAACGCCAACGTTCATTTGGATAAAAGTACTACTGAATCATTGATAGAATAAACCCAACACACGTGTCATTCAACAATATCCACCCCATACAATAGGGGACGAGAGCGGGATTGTGTTTTCGTACTACATGCAGTAAATTGAACTCAAAACTTACCCCGAAAAAAGGGGACGAAAGTTCGTCTTGCATATTAAATAGGTCCATTTCATTCAATTCAACATTACCCCGACATAAGGGGACGAACGCAATCCGACTTAATTCATTTTTAGGATATAAAATAATCGCCACATCCCCCCTACATAAAAGGGACAGCAATAGCTTAGGGAAACTATGCTCCATACAATGTATAATGAGTACGTAGCTGACAGTAGGCGACAAATGCAGAAAGGCGAAATAACGCTCTTTCATCTGCAAAGGAAATCCGGTAGAAATAAAACGAGCTACCGGATGATCATGATCGACTTACTTCCTCTCTATTTTTTCACATGATCAATCCGAGCTACTCTTTCTAAAACTACTAGCCAAATCAACTTCTCTACATGAAACTGCCCACATGTACTCCAACCTCTCAAAACAAAATCCAACCTTAATTACTATTCAAACTGCATATAGAGAACTACGTGAACATAGGCCGACAATAACAAACCTAAAACTGAGCTTGGTTAAAAGTGACTGTTTTTACATTAATTAACTTACATGTAACCTTCCACTGCTAAAGTAAAAAGAAAGAATAAAGGAGGAGTTCATTTGACAGTAAGTAAACAGACGTTTTTCGATCGACGATTGCTATTGTTTATTTGTCTCACCCTTATACTTAGCCTCTTCAGCAGCATGACCTTTGTTAAAGCAGACTCATCTGTAGAACAAGCAGCACCTGAGACAAATACTGTCTTGGGAGACGAAGATGAGAAAGAAAATGACGAAGAGGAAGACGACGGCGAAAAGGCAGACGATGAAGAGAAACAAAACCTCGCGGATTCCAAAGGGGATGAAGACACTACATCATCTGATGAAATAGGAGACGAAACATCAGTACAACAAGAAGAAAGTCACGATAGTGGAGATGACCCAGTTGGGAGTAGCGGAGAAACAGATGAAATTAAACTAACTAGTTTAAGTATAGAAACCCAAAGTGAAAATGGATCCGAAAATCCACTCGATGGCGGCAAAGGCGGCCCAGACACAGGTGAAGGCAATCCGAATGACGATGGCAAGGGCGGACCAGCTCCAGACGACGATGATCCAGAACATGTTAACGGCAAAGGCGGCCCAGACCCAAATGAAGGCGATCTAATTGATGGTGGAAAAGGCGGTCCAGCCGACTACGACCCAGTTGAAAACGGCAAAGGCGGTCCAGCCGACGACTACGACCCAGTTGAAAACGGCAAAGGCGGTCCAGCCGACGAAACTACAACGGAAGACGATGAATCAGACCATCCTATTACAATCAATGGCAAAGGTGGCCCAGCAATAACGAACGGCGACGGAACTTTACCAAAAACAGCAACGAACACATACCATATCCTCACAGCAGGCACAATCCTACTCATCTTCGGCACAGCTCTACTCTACTACCGTAGGAAAATAGCATAACGAACAAAGCGGAGACCCCCAATCTCCGCTTTTCTTACGTTTTTTTTATAAAAAACTGCCGCGAAACCGATCCGCATAACAGCCCCTCAACGCGAAAAGTTCGCCCAAATGTAGTAAAATGACTACAAGACCAAACATAATAAGCGACCGAACACGTGGAGGGTCACCAATGCCTAAACTAAAACAATTTAAAAAATGTTACATAGAAATCACTTCCGTCTGTAATCTCGCCTGCAGTTTTTGCCCACCGACATTGCGCGCGCGACAATTCGTAAGCCCGGAGAACTTCGCCGAACGGCTTGATCAAATAAAACCGCATACGAAATATATCCATTTACACGTAAAGGGCGAGCCATTACTCCATCCACAAATCGGCACGTTGCTCGACATCGCTCACGAAAAAGACTTTTACGTACATATTACGACGAACGGCACGTTAATCGAAAAGCGAAAAGAACAACTTGTGGACAAACCGGCTATCCGGCAAATGAACTTCTCCCTCCATAGTTTTGATGACAACATCGGACTAAAAGATAAAGATACATACATGAAAAACATCTTAAACTTCGTGAAAGACCAAGTACCGAAAACGAACATGTACGTTTCTTTTCGCCTATGGAACTTATCGAAGGACAATCAAACGAATCTCGAAAAACGACGCAATCGTGAATTGCTTTCCATTATCGAAGAAGCTTTTAACTTAGATTTTCAAATCGAGGAACGTGTTGAACCAGGCGGTGGCATCCAAGTCGCCGATCGCATTTACGTAAACCAAGACCATCTATTCGAGTGGCCGTCCCTTGATGCCGAAGAAGACGACGGCCGCGGCTTTTGCTACGGACTACGCAACCAAGCTGCCATCCTGTCCAATGGAACCGTCGTCCCGTGCTGTTTAGACGGCGAGGGCGTCATCAATCTCGGAAACATTCATAAACAACCTTTTTCCGACATCATTGAATCCGATCGAGCGCGTAATATTGTCGATGGATTTTCTCGCCGTGAAGCGGTTGAGGAGCTATGTAGGAAATGTGGTTTCCGCCAACGTTTTGGTAAGTAACTGGAGAAACGTAACTTCAAAATGAATTATTGGACATCTTTCTATTAAAATATTACATTTGAATTATGAGGAACTTGATTTGAACGTTTGAAAACTTACCGCAATACGGACGAAAGAACGTTACAATGTACATTAAAGGTATAGTTTTCGTGCTAAATAAAGTTATAGCAAATAATTGTACGGCAACATTTGTGAAGACACCTATTCATTATCCACCCTGTATAGCAGGGACCGGAGCGAGCAAACTGTAAACAAACTAATCTCCTTTTGTAAATTAATATATCCTCGCATAAAAGGGGACGGAAGTTAGTCCGGGTAGAGTTGGGTACCAGGACCAATTATGGCGCGAGGGCGAAAACTTGTCCTCCTAGACGGGATTACCCGGACTAATTATGGTGCGGGGATGAAAGTATGTCCTCCTAGACGCGGTTACCCGGACAAATTACGGTACGAGGCTGAAAGTTAGTCCGTCTAGACGTAGTTACCCGGACTAATTATGGCGCGGGGGCGAAAGTTAGTCCTCCTAGACGTGGTTACCCGGACAAATTATGTCGCGTGGCCGAAAGTTAGTCCTCCTAGACGCGGTTACCCGGACTCATTACGGCGCGGGGGGCGGAAGTGATACGGGGAAGTCTAACCACCAAGGGTTACGACTCAATGGTATAAACGCCGATGCAAAAGGGACGTGAGCTCACTTCAGAAAGCTGACGCAACCGAACCTCTCTCTCCAAAACCGACTAAAAAAGAACAAAAAG
Organism: Pseudogracilibacillus sp.; assembly: GCA_035303165.1. GTDB lineage: Bacteria > Bacillota > Bacilli > Bacillales > Amphibacillaceae > Pseudogracilibacillus. Next base: position 2,480 of record DATGRY010000147.1, on the reverse strand, counting down.
GAAGCCCGCGGTATCTGGCCGCGGGCAACAACTTTTAACATAAAAAAGCAAACGCTCCAACGAAACGTTTGCCAAACCAAAAGCATATATTTTGATCCAAACTTACACGCCACACCATGCGCTTTTTCCTATTTCAACTAATTTCCATGCAATGATCAAGAAAATAACCCGTTCCTTACTCAAAAATCATTCTTGCGTTACGAAACTTTTTCTATCGTTAACGTGGCAGGCTCTAGCGTTTAAGATATTCGTATAACTTTACCGTGGAAAGGGCACCACGTTAAGGTTATGATCAAATTGTTAACACTAGAACGTCCAACGTTAAACCGAAAACTCTGAAGTTAACGCAAGAAAGTTTCACGTTAACTTCAAGAACAAACTCTTAACGCTGCAGCCTCCAACGTTAACATCAAAATCTTAACTTTAACGCTGAACCCTCGCCACGTTAACATGACGACTACAAAATTAACACTAGACGCTCTCGCGTTAACATAGCACCAACAAACTTAACGCTAGACTATTTCGTAGTAACTCTTTCACCACGAAATCTAATCGTTTGTCACTTCACAATCACTTCGCCACCACAAACTCACCACAAACTCCTAGGTCACCAAAAAAACAATTACATCATTGACGAGCTTACACTATCTACAATCTAAAACAATACCGATGATGCTTAATTATCGATTTCGATCGAGCGCATAACATTGTCGATGGATTTTCCCGACGTGAAGCGGTTGAGGATCTATGTAAAAATTGTGGCCTCCGCCAACGATTCGGAAATAAATGGTGGAACATAACTAAAGGGAAGTTATTGGAAATTAACCTGTTAAAATATTAAAATTAAAGTACAAAAAATTTATTGAAATGAATGGAAGTTTTGCCGCAAAACAGACTAAAGGACGTTACAATGTTCGTTATAAGGCACGCTTCCACGCCAGGGAAAACACTGCTCAGCTATTGAAACGCCAACGTTTATGAGGGTTCTTATGGGATATCTACCTCGCATAAAAGGCGATGAAAGCCCACCATTTATGAGCATTATTTCAACCATAGTTTACTTTAGAACCACCCGTATAATAGGGGACGAGGACCCTAAACAAAACAATATACCTCTAGTTCTACTTAACAAACATCCCCCGACAAACAGGGGACGAAAGCAGCTGAAGTGTTTGTCTCATTTTTGCTCTCCAATTTTTAACTACCTCCGACAAATAGGGCACGAACCAAAAAGAGCCTGCAACAATTTCCGCAGGCAAACGACATATGACACAATAAAAAAGCAAACGCCCCTACCGAACGTATGCTAAAGAAAAAACGCATGTAGCGATCCACCCCCACACCCGGATCCCCCATGCGTTTTCTCTTCTTTCAAGCAAATTCAATTCAACCAAACAACAAAACGAACATCACCAACCTTTATAAAAACTGCAAATAACCAAAAAACGAACATCTCCCAAACGACACAAAAAAACTCAACTACTCCAGCAGTGGCTCCTCCACGAAACGTAGCACGCCGATGAGCGTCCCCGCATCCGCCGGAATCCGAATCCGCACCGCATTACGCCCTAAACCCTCCAACCCCCCAGTTGCAAGCACCCCGTACGAACGTAACAACGCTTGTAAATCGACCGACTTATCCGGATGTTCTAACGCAAAGATCGGAACCGAATCGTCCGTCGTTAACACACGAAACTGCCGCAACGCCCCAAGCACTTCGCGCTTCACTTCCTGTGTCCGCGCAACTGTTTCCGCCAAAAACTCCTCATCACGGAGCGACACAATCGCAGCTTCCAACCCAATCGGATTGAGCAATAAATCATCTACGAGCGAATAATACGAAGACAACTCCTCACTTGCGACCACATAGCCAATCCGAAGACTCGCAAGCGCATATCCTTTAGAGAACGACCGCGTCACAAACAGATTGTCATACGAGTCAAGCAGCGAAATCGCCGAATTTTCTCGTGGCATATATTCTCCATACGCCTCATCCACAATGACACAAACACCTCGCCGCTGCGCCTCCTGGACAACAATTTCCACATCCCGAAGCGGAATAATTTGCCCCGTCGGATTATTCGGATTATCAATATAAACGAGCTTATACGACTCTCGCCCTAACTGCTCTACAACTGCCTCCGGACAAAACGTAAACTGATCCTCGCTTCGAAGCGGCACCCCATCATACACGCCACCGTGCACACGCACACTCCGGACATATTCTGGAAATTGCGGAGCATACCCTAACACACGGTCACCCCGCTCTAAAAACAACACATTTAAATAATTTAAAATTAACATCGTCCCGGAACAAACGCGAATATTCGACCGATCAAGTGACTGCACATCCGCCCAAAACTGAATTATCGCATCTTTTAACTCATTGTATGGAAAAGGAGGATAATTCGATATATCCGTCCGCTCGACCAACGCTCGCTTATCGATACGACGTGAATACCCGAATGGATTGACCCCGA
>DATGRY010000146.1:0-7874 GCA_035303165.1 Pseudogracilibacillus sp. | reverse complement strand
GTCGACCCTATACAGTTTTAGAAAAAACTACGCTACTGTTTCTCATTATACAGTCGACCCTCCACACGAATACATACATTGATCATAAGTATGAAAATTGCTTTAATAGAGTTATCCTATGAATCATTTAACTTTTATCTTATAAGGAATCTGTCACTTTAGTTGCACTAAGGAGGTTATTTATATGATTATTCAAAAACTGAAAGAAGCGTTAGGACAAGAAAAAGTGAGTACGACCGAAACGGAACGATTCCGTCATAGTAAAGATGAATCATCCTATGACGCGATAGAACCAGACGTCGTCTGTTTTCCAGAATCGACAGAAGACGTGCAAGCAATCGTACATATCGCAAATGAAGCAGAAGTACCAGTTACAGCTTTCGGCATTGGCTCAGGACTAGAAGGACAAGTTATACCCGTACAAAAGGGGATCTCTGTCAATTTTGAACGGATGAATAAGATCATCGACTACTCCCCGGAAGACATGACGATAACAGTACAGCCGGGGATTACGCGCATGCAACTAAACGAAAAAATAAATCGAGATGGATTGCAGTTTCCAATTGACCCGGGTGCGGATGCGACAATCGGTGGAATGGTTGCGACAAATGCAAGCGGGACGACGGCGGTAAAATATGGCGTTATGCGCGAGCAAGTACTCGATCTCGAAGTCGTTTTAAGTGACGGCCGTGCTATTCGGACAGGTTCAAAAGCACGCAAATCCTCCTCCGGATACCATTTAACCGGAATATTTACTGGTTCAGAAGGAACACTCGGCCTCATTACCGAAATAACGTTAAAACTTTACGGTATTCCGGAACATTCAATCGTTGCCCGCTGTACATTCTCGACGATTAAAGAGTGTGCAGAAGCGGCATACGTCGTCTTAGCGAGCGACATCCCAGTTATGCGCATGGAGCTCGTTGACGATGTAAGTGTTGCGCGCGTAAACGAATATGGCGACTACACGTTTCCCGTTGCCCATTCACTCTTTTTCGAATTCGCTGGCGCAAAAGAAGCGACAGAGGCGGAAGCGAACTTAACAGAACAACTGATGCACGAATTAAACTGTGATCACTGGGAAATTGCAAAAACGACACGAGAAAAAAATGAACTATGGCGAGCGCGCCACGAAATCGCCTACGCATTCAGTCACGTACACGGGAAGAAGTTTTTTACGACAGATGTTTGCGTACCGATTTCAAAACTACCCGAACTCGTCGACCTTGCACGTAACTTATTCGAAACATTAGACGTCGATGGCGGAATTGTCGGACACGTCGGCGATGGGAATTTCCATACGATCTCACTCTATGACGTTTCAAGCGAAGTAGAACGCGAACGAGCACAACAACTAAACGACGAACTCGTCGCTCATGCACTGTCCGTCGGTGGCACATGTACGGGGGAACACGGCGTTGGACTCGGAAAAATGAAATATCAGCAAGAGGAACACGGTACCGCACTCGATGTAATGAAAAGTGTAAAACAATTGCTCGATCCGAACAACATATTAAACCCCGGTAAGATTTTCGAGGAAAACTGACGCGCAACCGCACCATGAAGACATCCGCTAACAACTAGAAAACGATAGATGGCACAGTGTCTTTGCAACGACACCGCGCATAGTTTCGATAAAAAAGTGTTGGCATCCGTACGCCAACACTTTCTTCATTTTATTTACTTCGTTCCATTTCATACACTTGTTCAACATCTTTATCGCCGCGACCTGATAAGTTGACGATAATAATATCATCTTTTGCAAGTTCTTTTGCTAACTTGTACGTATACGCTAATGCGTGTGAACTCTCAAGTGCCGGAATAATTCCCTCAACTTTCGATAACTCTTTAAACGCTTCTAATGCTTCATCACCAGTGACACTAACGTATTCCGCTCGTCCCGTCTCTTTAAAGTAACTATGTTCTGGTCCAATTCCTGGATAGTCGAGACCTGCTGCAATCGAATGTGTCGGAGCAGGCTCTCCATCTTCATCGAGTAACGTTAAACATTTAAACCCGTGGATGATGGCTGGTACTCCTTCTGTAATCGATGCTGCTTCCTTCGGTTCGACACCGATGAGACGAACGTTTTCTTCATCGATGTAATGGCTAAATGCACCGATTGCATTACTGCCACCGCCGATACAAGCGACGACTGCTGTCGGAAGTTTGCCTTCTTTCTCGATAATTTGCCGCTTCGATTCTTCACTAATGACCGATTGGAAATGTTTTACCATCGTCGGAAACGGATGCGGCCCTACCGCCGAACCTAACAAATAAAACGTCGTCTCATAGTTTTCAATTAAATCGTTTAATGCAGCATCGACAGCATCCTTCAATCGGCCTTGTCCTTTATCGACAGCGATGACTTCCGCGCCGAGTAATTCCATACGGAAAACGTTTAACGCTTGTCGTTCTGTATCATGTTTTCCCATGTAAATCGTACACGGAATGTCGAACATCGCGCACGCCGTCGCTGTAGCTACACCGTGCTGACCTGCGCCAGTTTCCGCGATAATGCGCCTAGCACCCATTCGCTTTGCAAGTAAAATTTGCCCAATGGCGTTATTAATTTTGTGTGCTCCCGTATGGTTTAAATCTTCTCGTTTCAAATAAACTTTTGCACCACCGAGTTTTTCCGTTAAATTTCGAGCGTACGTGAGCGGGTTTTCTCGCCCGACATATTCACGCAAGTAGTAACGGAAATCACTGAGAAAATCCGGATCGTCTTTGTATGCATAAAATGCTTCTGCAAGACGATCAAGCACAACTTGCAAATCATCAGGGACAAAGCTTCCACCATATGGACCGTAGAGTCCATCCAACTGCTGTTGCTTCATATTATCAAACTCCTTTTCAAAATCTTACTGCTAGTACTACACTATTCATTCGCTAGCCGAAGTATTTCAAGTAATTTGAAAAATAAGCTTAAAATAATCGCAACGATCGTTGCAAGTCCCATTCCGGTAAGCGACACTTCCCCGATTTGAATCGAAGCACCACTAATACCGATTACGAGGACGACACACGTTAAAATTAAGTTTTGCGACTTTGAATAATCGACTTTCGCTTCAACGAGCATACGAATTCCGCTCGCTGCAATGATTCCGAATAATAATAGAGAAATTCCACCCATTACAGGTGTTGGAATCGATTGGATAAGTGCAGCTAACTTGCCAATGAACGATAAGATAATAGCCATAATTGCTGCTGTTCCAATGACCCACGTAGAATATACACGCGTAATCGCAAGGACACCGATGTTTTCGCCGTACGTCGTATTCGGTGTTGAACCGACGAAACTTGAAATAATGGTTGATACTCCGTTACCGATAAACGAACGGTCGAGTCCCGGTTTTTTCATTAAATCTTTCCCGACAATATTGCTCGTTACGATTAAATGTCCGATATGTTCAGGAATTAAAACGAGTGCCGCAGGTAAAATGACGAGTGCCGCTGACCAGTCGAATTTCATCGTATAAATTTCTGGCATCATAACCCATGTCGATTGTTCCACGAGAGAGAAATCTAACAGACCGAAAAGGTAAGCGATGACATATCCGGAAACAATACCGAGCAAAATTGGAATAATTTTTAAGAACCCGCGCAACGTCACCCAAAAAACGATCGTAATGAGTAATGTAAGTAGTGCTACGAGCGCACTTGTTGGATCCATCGTCCAGTTTTCCTCACCAGCTGGAGCGATCCAACCCGCCATCTCTGCAGCTACTGGTACGAGTTCTAATCCGATTACAGCAACGATCGCACCCATCGCCGCCGGTGGAAAGACGATGTCGATCCAATCCGTGCCTGCAAGTTTAACGATAACGCCGACAGCGGTTAAGACGACCCCGACGAGTAAAAATCCACCGAGTGCATAACTAAATCCATCTGCACCGTTATACTTCGCTAAGACGACGAGAACTGGGGAAATAAATGCGAAACTTGAACCTAAATAAGCGGGAATTTGCCCTTTCGTAATGAACAAATATATAATCGTTCCAATCCCGTTCATCAGTAATACAATCGCTGGATTCACCCCGAATAAAATGGGAACGAGTACGGTTGAGCCGAACATTGCGAACAAATGTTGTAGCCCGAGTGGAATACTTTGTTGTAGTGGTGGTCGCTCATGCACTTGAATTTCTTTCTGTTGTGCCATGTTAATTCCTCCCTTTCGTTCCTTTTCGTTTAGTTCGTTCGACTAGTTCGTATAGGTGTGCGTTTTTCATAAAAAAATAACACCTTTTGCAAGGTGTTTTGTCTGTTTTTACATATACTTCGCCTATGTAAAAATGAAATATATGAAACGATCACCTTGTTAGTCTCACAGGACTAAATTAAAGGAATATTTTCATGTTCTACGTTCTAATTGTTACACAAATTTTCGAAAAGTCAATGATGAAATGACCTTACTATCATCATGCGTTCATTTTTTAACTATATACAATTGGTGAAAACTGCACTGGACCATATGATCAGGCAAGGTTAACTACAGTTTTTCGGAAACATTTATGTTGGCGCCCTTTCATATTGTGTCGAAATTGGCAAACTACGTACTGAGTAAAATTGTTTCAAAGTATCGATGCAAACGTACGGTCGGATGTCATCGCTATGGCGATGACTATTTTAAGCCGTCGAAGCATTTTCATTTCCACCACAAAAAGCGTATAATAAAAGAGGGAAAAAAGATGGAGTTGATCACGTGGATATCGAAACAATCTTACAATCTTTCAAAAAGAGAAAACCGCAAATGATGGGTACGGAAAACGCGAATAAGTTTGCAGTTTTCGTCCCACTCGTAAAAAAGAATAACGAAACGCACGTTTTGTTCGAAGTACGTTCGCTAAAACTGCGCAGACAACCAGGTGATGTATGTTTTCCAGGTGGGCGTGTCGATGATGAAGATACGAACGTGGAACATACAGCGATAAGAGAAACGTCAGAAGAACTCGGACTCGACCCGAAACATATTGACGACGTCATTCCACTTGATTATATTGCATCGGAACGAAGAATTATTTATCCGTTTATCGGCTCCATAAACAATGTAGAAAACATGAACATTAACCGTGATGAAGTAGAAGAAGTTTTTACCGTACCAATTACATACTTTTTAGAAACAGAGCCAAAAACGTACGAACTAACGTTCAATATCGAGCCAGAACAAAATTTCCCGTTCGAACTGATCCATAATGGAAAGAATTACAACTGGCAACCACGTAAAAAACTTGAACACTTCTACATTTATAACAATTACGTCATATGGGGGCTCACTGCCCGTATTATCGAACATGTAAAAGCAGTACTAAAACAACTACACGTAGAAACAAGGGAGTAAAAACGATGCGTATTTTATTTTACACGAAAGACAACTGCTCACTATGTGAAGAAGCGTACGCACTACTTAAACTATTCGAAACAGATTACGAATTCGAAATTGAAATGTGTGATATATATACGAACGACGAATGGCTAGAAGAATATCAATTACTCATTCCGGCACTACAAATCGGTGATACATTTTTAACGTGTGAAAAAAGTTTAATGTACGATGAAGTAGAGCGAGTTCTCGTGGAAAACTGTAAACGAACATAAGACTAGAGGAAGGAATCGCTAGAACGAAGCGGTTCTTTTTTGCTATTTTTTGAGAGACGCTTTTTTTGTAGAGAGTATTTTTGAGTATGTTCCGCTCTTTAGCTAAGCGAGGGGTGTCTAGCGTATCTAGGATTTATAACTAGTGTATTTCTAGATACACGAGGACTGTTTAGCGTACCTAGGATTCGCAACGAGCGTATTTCTAGATACAGAAGATCCGCCTCACGTATCTAGGTTTTGCTTCTAACCTATTTCTAGATATGTGACGTTTTTCTTCTATACATAGAAGGCACTTATGATCTAACTCGTCATAGACGAACAATAACTTTCGTATTTTAGCAACAAAACACACAACTAATTACTATTTTTCTATGTAAAATGAATAGACTAACGTATAATGTAACTTGGGTATAAAAAACGTGAAAAATAAAGGAGTATGTTTCATGGGGAAAAAGACGATTCGCGACTTGCAAGTAAAAGGGAAACGCGTCTTTTGCAGAGTCGATTTAAACGTACCAATGAACGATGGGAAAATCACTGACCATACGAGAATCGAGGCAGTGTTACCGACGATACAATATTTAATCGACGAAGGGGCGAAAGTCATTTTAGCAACACATTTAGGACGTCCGAAAGGAAACGTAGTCGAAGAACTACGTGTTGATCCAATTGCTAAAAGCCTTAGTACATATATAAATAAAGAAGTGAAAAAAGTAGACGAAGTCTACGGAAATAACGTCATGAAAGAAATCGATGCGTTAGAAGACGGTGACGTTCTTTTATTAGAAAACGTCCGCTTTGAAAAGGGAGAAGAATTAAACAATCCAGAATTAGCGAAACAGTTTGCTTCCATGGCAGACGTGTACGTCAATGATGCGTTCGGAACATCTCACCGCGCACACGCATCGACGGCTGGAGTTGCGAGTTTTTTACCAGCAGCAGCCGGCTTTCTTTTACAAAAAGAAATCGAAGTGTTAGGCGCAGCTTTAGACAATCCAGATCGTCCATTTACTGCAATCGTTGGAGGTTCAAAAGTAAAAGATAAAATTAACGTCATCGACCGTCTACTCGACATTGCCGATCACATTTTACTCGGCGGCGGACTTGCATGTACGTTTTTAAAAGCATTAGGACATGAAATTGGTAACTCACTATTAGAAGAAGATAAAATAGATTTAGCGAAATCATTCATCGAAAAAGCGGAGAAAAACGATGTGACGTTACATATTCAAACAGACGCTGTCGTTGCTGATCAATTCGCTGCAGATGCCGATACGAAAACTGTCGCAGTAACTGACATTCCGGAACAATATATGTGCTTAGACATCGGGCCGGAAACGGCAAAGTCTTATCGTGACGTCATTTTACAATCGAAACTCGTCGTCTGGAATGGACCGATGGGCGTGTTTGAAATGGAACCATTCAGTCATGGAACACGAGCTGTTGCTGATGCATTAGCTGACACATCGGCTTATACGGTTATCGGTGGTGGAGATTCCGCAGCGGCGATCGAGCAGTTCGGACTCGTCGATAAGATGGATCACGTCTCAACGGGCGGAGGAGCTTCCCTCCAGTTTATGGAAGGGCGCGAACTACCAGGGATCGCTGTCTTAGACGATGCAGAATAAAACTGTAAAGAAACACGATTTTGCATGAGCCATAGTGGGGCGAGCGTGGGATCGGAAACAGTAACACGACTTTTTTCAAAACTGTATAAGATCTAACGTGAAATATGAAACACTTTTGACGATTTACGAAAAACTGTATAGGATCGACCGTGATTTGTGAAACAGTAAATGGAATTCACGCGAAGCTGTTTAGGATCGACCGAGAAAATGAAACACTAAAGCGGTTTTATCCAAAGCTGTTTCAAAACTGCCGAGAGTGTGAAACAGTAAAGCGGTTTTATCCCAAGCTGTTTCAAAACTGCCAGGAATATGAAACAGTAAAGCGACTTTTTCCAAATCCGTTTCAAAACCACCGAGAGTATGAAACAGTAAAGCGGCTTTTTCCAAATCTGTTTCAAAACTGCCAGGAAAATGAAACACAAAATCGATTTTTTCCAAAGCTGTTTAGGATCGACCGCGAAATGTGAAACAGTGCCGAGTTTTTCCGCGGTCCTGTAAAGGCAAAACTTCAAGATAAGCAATACACCCGAAGGTGATCGCACAAACTAGCAGAGGCAAGCCTAAGCCACACAGGGAAGGTATCTATATCCAATCTCGTTAGTCGAATAGCCGATAACGAATATGTTTTCTCCCCTGCGGAACAGTAGC
>DATGRY010000145.1:0-14109 GCA_035303165.1 Pseudogracilibacillus sp. | reverse complement strand
AAAAAATATGTTTAAGTATAAGTGTTCTCTAATGTAATATTTATCGTGCATTTCATACCAATCCGTTTACAAAATGCAAAAAAGGTGCACAATAATTGCACACCTTTTTACAGTTCCAAACAATTATTCACCTTTTGGTGTAATAAAAGAGACTAATTCGTTTAAAGCAACTTCCTCATCGGGTCCATCAGCAATAATCTTTACTATTTCGCCTTTTGTAATTGCTAAGCTCATTAATCCCATAATACTTTTTGCATTAATACGCTTTCCATCTTTTTCTAAGTAAAGATCGGATGAATAGCGATTTGCAGTTTGAACAAATTGGGCTGCAGGTCTAGCTTGTAATCCTGTCTCCAATGTTACTTCGACCGATTTTTCTAACAACATAACCATCCTTTCTTCCTTTGGATGTAGTAGTTTTTATGAACGATTAGTTAACCTATGTAAAACCGTCTAAATCAAAAATATTATACCATTTTTCATCAAAAAAAGAAACGGTTTCATCGACTAACCCTGTCTTGAACACCTAATGATTTCGCAATTTCTTCAATTTTTTTCAATCGATGATTCACACCTGACTTCGACAACTTTCCTGATGGTAGTAACTCTCCTAACTCTTTTAACGTTACTTCAGGATATTCGATTCGTGTGCGAGCAATTTCAGCAAGTTTTTCTGGTAATGAATCTAAACCGATTTGCTCATCGATTCGTTTAATACTTTCAACTTGTCGTAACGATGCACTAATCGTTTTATTTAAGTTTGCTGTTTCACAATTGACGATGCGGTTAACGGAATTGCGCATATCGCGGACGATCCGTACATCTTCAAATTTAAACAAAGCATTGTGTGCTCCGATAATACGTAAAAACTCAGCAATCTTCTCTGCTTCCTTTACGTAAACGATGTAACCATTTCGTCGTTGTAGTTCACGTCCCTTTAATTGAAACTCATTTACTAATTGGCAAAGTAAATGGTTATGGTCTTGATCGACATTAAACATTTCTAAATGGTACGACGACGTTTCCGGATTGTTTATCGATCCTCTCGCAAGAAATGCACCACGTAAATAAGCACGTTTACAACATTCATTCGTCAGTTGCTCTGTGAAATCAGTCTGTTCAAAACCGTCTTCATCAATATCAATGTGACTTGCAGCTAACAGTTTACGCGCATTGTCATGTACCCGAACGATATAAACGTTATTTTTACGTAACTTCATTTTTTTGCGAACGAGCAGCTCGATTGATTCTGACGAAAGTTGTTTCATTAACGTATATATACGACGAGCAATCGCAGGACTTTCCGTTTGCACATCTAACGTTACTTGCTCTCCTACAGTCGAGATGACACCATTCATCCGAATGATTGCCGCAAGCTCAAAACGGACACAACATTCATTTTCCGTGACACGAATTAACTCTTTTTTTATTTCCGAAGTAAAAGACAATGGAATCAGCCCCTAGAAACGATATTATTTTGTGCCAAGTCGTATAATATGTTTGCAAGTTGTTTCGTATTGTGACGAATCATGTTCGTCGACTCATCGACTAAACTTTCTTTAATGACGTGTAATCCGAGCTCCTTTAAAGATCGTTCATCATTCGTAACGACATAGGAATTTTCTTTCGCATAGGCTTGTAACAGTTTAACGTCTGTTATTTCGCCATCGTTTACAATAATTGAATCGATCGTGTTATCTCCAATGTGGCGATAAATTGCTCGTACATGATCGCTTGCACAATAATCATTCGTTTCACCGTTTTGTGTCATAATATTACAAACGTAAACAATTTCCGCCGCCGTTTCGGATATGGCGGATGCAATTCCTGAAACGATTAAATTCGGTAAAATACTCGTATATAAACTTCCCGGAGCAATAACAACTAAATCCGCTTCTTTTATCGTCTGAATTACTTCTGGTACAGGTTCAATATTATTCGGCGTATGAAATACGCGCTCTATCTTTTTCCCATTTAACGGTATTTTCGATTCACCTGTAACGACAGTCCCATCTTCCATTTCTGCATGAAGAGTAACGGACTCATTGACGATCGGATAAATATTCCCTTCCACACGAAGCAGTTTTGACAAACGTTGTACCGCTTCGTAAAAGCTACCAGTTAACGAACCCATAGCGACTAAAACAATATTACCGATCGCATGGTCGATATTTTCTCTTTCCAATGGAAATCGATGTTGAAATAAATCGAGTAACTCGTCATCCACATTTGCAAGTGCAGCAATGACATTACGTATATCACCTGGAGCGGGAGTTTCGATATCTTTCCGTAGTCTCCCGGTACTTCCTCCGTCATCAGCTACGGTAACGATCGTAGATAAATCGATTGGAAAATGTTTTAAACCTCGTAACAAAATCGGCATCCCGGTGCCGCCACCTAACACGACTATTTTAGGTTTACGTTCGGCCCGCATCGTTATGACCCTTTCCTTTTCTTTATATCCCGATGCGTTATGTGTGCTGGATAGGAAGATGAAAATGTTTTTGCGAAGTATTCCGTTAATGCAACAGAACGGTGTTGTCCTCCTGTGCAACCGATCGCTATAACTACTTGTGATTTTCCTTCTTTTTTATATTGTGGGATCATGAAGTGCAATAAATCCGTCAATTTTTCCGTGAACCGGGTCGTTTCCGTCCATTTGAATACGTAATCAGATACTTCTTTTTCTAAACCTGTGAGCGGTCGCATATGTTCAACATAATGTGGATTCGGTAAAAAACGTACGTCGAACACTAAGTCCGCATCGATCGGTAAACCATATTTAAAACCGAATGAAACGAAATGAATCGAAAAGATTGTTTCATTTTCTTTTGAATAATATTCGTAAATTTTTTCGCGTAATTGTTTTGGTGCTAACGTACTCGTATCAATTATTTTTTGTGCTCGACCGCGCAACTCATCCAAAATGTCACGTTCTTTTTTTATCCCACTTAACGGCAAACCACTTAGATCGAGCGGATGTGCCCGGCGTGTTTCTTTAAAGCGACTGACGAGAACGTCATCTGATGCATCGAGAAATAGTATATGTTCCTCCATCTGATCATCTTGACTAATTAAGTCGAGCGATTCATACAATGTATCGAAAAACTCTCTACCACGTAAATCAATTACGAGAGCGACTTTATGAATTGTATTCGTTGAGTCTTTCATCAGTTCTAAAAACTTCGGAATGAGCGTCGGAGGTAAGTTGTCTACACAGTAATAACCTAAGTCCTCAAAACTTTGGACTGCTACTGTCTTACCTGCTCCGGACATACCGGTTATGATTATCAATTTCGTTTCCGTTTTAGACATAACGAGACCCCCTTATCGCTTCGCTATATGGAAATTGGAAACGATCGTATATATGTTCATTATACCGTAAAGCAAACGTAATTAACAAAACAATTAAACAGTTTCACCTGTTTCGAAACGTAACTTTCGTTTTACCGTAAACATAAAAAGTAAAAGTGATCCGAGTGCTACGACAGAACCACTTATAAATAACGTCGTAAAGCCGAACTGTTGCGAAACGACTCCTAGTATGATGGAGCCGAAGCCTATGCCAAAGTCAAAAGCTGTTAAAAACGACGCATTCGCTACACCTTTTCTATCTGCAGCAACGATTCGCAATGTTGCGGCTTGTAGGGCCGGTTGGGCTGCTCCAAAACCAACTCCATACAAAATTGCGGTAGCGATAATACCGAATAAGCTTGTCGAAAAAGCGAGGACGATTAAACCGACTATAACGATGATTAATGATGGAACGATGACGAACGCTTCCCCTTTACGATCCGATAACACTCCTGCAACAGGACGGATTGCAATTAATGTAATCGCATAAATAAGAAAAAAGTTCCCTGCGTTTACTTGTAGTTCGTATGCAAATAGAGGTAAAAATGTCATTATTCCACCGTATGTAAACGTAAGTAAAAAAATGACGATACTGATCGATGTAAGGGATTTATCAAAAATAACGATTTTCATCTTTTCATCCGGGCGTTTAAATGGAGTTTGTGCTAAAGAGACGAGTAAAATGCTAATGAGCGGTAAACTAGCCGATATAATAAACAACGTCACAAATGAATATTGTTCTATGAAAAAAATTCCGAGCATCGGACCAAATGCCATCGCTGTACTCATCGCCATTCCATACCATCCGACACCCTCACCACGTCTATCTACCGGTATGACGTCGATCACAGCTGTACCGATCGAAGTTGTCGATGTCGCCCATGCAAAACCGTGTAATATACGAATGATGAATAACATTGCGATCGTTACAATGACAGTATGAGAAAACATAACGAGGGAGAATGCAATTAATCCGATAATAGCAAACATTTTTCTACCGAAAAGATCGTTTAATCCACCGATAATTGGACGACCGAATACAGCAGCGATCGTAAATACACCCATAATTAAACCGACTTGTGCCTCTGTTCCACCTAAATGTTGAATGAAGAGTGGTAATGTCGGAATTAATAAATAAAATGAGCTAAATAGTAATAATACACTTACCGTTAATAAGATGTAGTTTTTCGTCCATAGTTTGTCCAATAATCGTCTGCCTCCTTCAATTACAGTAAAAGGGACTTACGATCATAGTCACTTTTTAAATGAAGGGTAGTCGTGCAGTTTCATCATGATAAACAGATAAAAAAAGTGCACAGGCTTAAAAGACGGTAGCCTGTGCAAATAAAACTAATTTATTAAAGGGGGTCAATTAGTTTAATTATATTATATCGACCCAATGTTTCGACTGTATTACAATTCGATTAAATGATTTTAACGATTTTACTTTACTTTTTCAGCCGTTTCTTCTAAATATTTAATCGCTTGCTCAGCTGCGATACTTCCGTCACCCGTTGCCGTAACGATTTGGCGTAAATCTTTTACACGAATGTCCCCTGCGGCGAACACACCTGGAACTTTCGTCTCCATATTTTCGTTTGTCGGAATGTAACCTTCTTCATCGACAATACCGAGTGACTTAAACGGCTCGCTTAACGGTACCGTTCCGATATAAACGAATACACCTGGTGTTTCAAATGTAGAAGTTTCGCCCGTTTTTACGTTCTTTAACGTTAGCGATGCAACTTTACCGTCTTCTTCATTTATCTCTTCTACGACTGTATTCCAAATGAATTCCATTTTCTCATTTTCAAATGCACGATCTTGTAAAATTTTTTGCGCTCGTAATTCGTCACGACGGTGAATAACCGTTACTTTACTTGCAAAGCGTGTTAAATACATTCCTTCTTCAACGGCTGAATCCCCACCACCGATGACGACAATTTCTTTCTCTTTATAAAATGCACCGTCACAAACTGCACAGTACGATACACCACGTCCTGTTAGTTCTTCTTCACCAGGAATACCGAGCTTTTTATATTCTGCACCTGTCGTAATAATAATGGTACGACCTTTGTACGATTTGCTGCCACAGTCTACTTCTTTATACGTTCCGTGATCAATTACTTCTTTTACATCCCCATATGCATATTCAGCACCGAACTTTTGCGCATGTTCGAACATTTTTGTCGATAACTCTTGACCTAAAATATGGTCGTAACCAGGATAGTTCTCGATATCTTCCGTATCAGCCATTTGACCACCAGGTACGCCTCGCTCCAACAACAACGTATCTACATTACCTCGGGACGCATATACTGCTGCTGTCATACCAGCAGGTCCAGCACCGATAATTATAACGTCATACATACGCTCTTCGCTCATTTTTCATCTACCACCTTTTATTTTCAGTCAATCATTTAACACATGTAGCTAGCTCCAATGTTCTACTTCTAGCTTACAAGAAGCACTTGTTCTCGTCTATTAAATTGCTCATATTTGAACATAGCCGTTTTTCCTTTTTACATGTGTAGTTTAAAGCCTATTAACATGAGAAAAGTGACACATCTTTCTTATCATTTACTATATGTAAATGCATTTTCTTTTGCTCGTAAAAAGTAGTTGGAACGAAATTAAAGTGGCTCATTAGTGCTTCATTACACATGATAGCTTTTTTTCCGGCGTTCAGCTTCTTCTTTCGTATAAATAATTTGCATTGGATTACCACCAACAAATGCCCCCTCAGGAACATTTTTATGAACGAGTGTAGCGGCAGATACGACCGCATTATTGCCAATCGTTACTCCTGGTAAAATGGTCGAATTAGCGCCGATCAGAACGTTATCGCCAATTTTAACTTCCCCGATCCGGTATTCATCGATTAAATATTCATGGGCTAAAATAGTCGTGTTATATCCAATAACAGTATTATTCCCGACGATAATTTTCTCTGGGAACATAATATCTGGCATAACCATTAACGCAAAGGCCGTTTGTTTGCCTACTTTCATGCGAAGAAAAGTTCTATACAGCCAATTTTTCCAGCGTAAAAATGGGGTATACCGGGCAATTTGGATGATAATAAAGTTTTTTACGACTTTAAAAAAGGAAACCGTTCGATATATTTGCCATAAAGAATTCGTGTTTTCAACTTTAAAACGCTTCGTTTTTCGCATCTTTTTCCACCCCAACGATCGATAACAAATCGGACATGTGGTGTACAATATAGGTTGGATCAAATTGCAGTAAATATTCCACTCCTTTTAGACTCCAAGCAACCGCAGCCGTTTTTATTCCAGCATTTTTTCCTGCTTCAATATCATGATAGTTGTCCCCAACCATAAGTGAAGATTCTGTATTTGCCTTTAAATCGCTCATTCCTTTTAACACTGGTTCTGGATGGGGTTTCGAGTTTTCAACGTCGTCCACACCGATTACTGTATCAAAATACGGGGCTATTCCCGTTACTTCTAAACCTTGTCGAACGCCGTCGTGTACTTTGGCAGAGACTACCCCCATCTTAATCCCATAATCCTTTAATATGTCCAACGTCTCCTTGACGTACGGAAACAATTTTACATATTCATCATGATTTTCCATATTATGGTTACGATATGTTTGTAACATTTCATCCGCTAATTCTGGATTAATTTTCGTAAATGTTTCAGTGAGTGGTGGTCCATTAAATTGTAAAATTTCCTCTCGAGAAAACGTATAGCCAAATTGACGAAACGTATATTCAAACGATTTTTCAATTAATTCATTCGAGTCAATTAATGTCCCATCTAAGTCAAATAAGATTGTTTTAATAGTCATAAATTTTTTTCTGAACTCCTTCTTTTCTGATCACATTTTTTACGTGTTCATAATCGGTTATGCATCGATTAGGTCTCGATCATTTTAACTTGCTCGAAGTAATATACTGTTTATTTCTGCTTCGAGTCGTTATAACGTACCGACACATGCTTCGATTTTCGACGATATACGATAACCGCGAAAGCACCTATAATTAATAATACAGATAAAAACTGCGCCTGCTTTAGCGGTCCTAAATATAAACTATCTGTACGCATCCCTTCGATAAAAAATCTTCCAATTGAATACGTAATAACATACGTTAAAAAGACTTCCCCACGAACTGGATTATATCTTTTCAACATGAGCAATAAAATAAAAACGATTATGTTCCAAACAGATTCATATAAAAACGTCGGATGATACATCACGCCGTCAATACACATTTGGTCCATAATAAAGTTCGGTAAATATTGATGAAAGGTTTCGTACGTAGCTTGGGAGATCGGACCACCATGGGCTTCTTGGTTCATAAAGTTTCCCCAGCGCCCGATCGCTTGTCCTAAAATTAAGCTAGGAGCAGCGATATCGGCAATTTTCCAAAACGATACACCGCGCACTCGCGCATAAACGATTGCCGTTAGGACCGCACCGATCAGTGCCCCGTGAATGGCGATTCCGCCTTCCCATACAGCAAATACTTTCCACCACGGCCCACCGCGATATGCATCCCATTCAAATATAACGTAATAAATCCGAGCAAAAACAATCGCAATTGGTGCAGCAAAAATGACTAAATCCGTCATTAAATCCTTTTTTAAACCGAGTCGTGCCGCCTCTTTCGTTGCAATATAAAGTCCGAGAAATAGTCCCGTCGCTATAATTAATCCGTACCAATAAATTGTAAACGGACCGAGCTGAAAAAAGACCCGGTCTAACGCTTCCGCACTACAAGTCAAACGTGATCCTCCTTTATTCGTTATTCAAAATGTGGTTCATTGTTATCGCTAATAATAGTTGCTAATTGATCTGAAAAGTCCGCTGCCGCGTTTACACCCATTCTCTTAAGTCGGAAGTTCATCGCTGCTACTTCGATAATAACGGCTAAATTTCGTCCAGGGCGAACGGGAATCGTCGCTTTCGGAATCTCTACATCCATAATTTTCATCATTTCCTCTTCGATTCCGAGTCGTTCGTACTGTTTTTTATCGTCCCATAATTCGAGTTGTACGACGTATGAAATTCGTTTAAATTTTTTCACTGCCCCTGCTCCGAACAATGTCATAATATTTAAAATTCCGAGTCCACGAATTTCAAGTAAATGCTCGATGAGTGGCGGAGCGCTACCGATTAACGTATCGTAATCTTCTTGACGAATTTCCACACTATCATCGGCAACGAGTCGGTGACCCCTTTTTACTAACTCTAGTGCTGTTTCACTTTTACCGACACCACTCTGTCCTAAAATAAGCACTCCGACACCATATATATCTACAAGAACGCCGTGTACCGCTGTTGTCGGTGCAAAACGTGACTCTAAATAATTTGTAATTCGTACGATGACACGACTCGTTGGACGGGCGGATTTTAAGATGGGAACACCCGCATCATTTGCCGCATCCAACAAAACATCCGGAACATCCATCCAATTGGACACGATAATTCCCGGAGTAACATCCGTACATAATCGTTTTGCACGATCGCGTTTTTCCAGCGTACTTAAATTTTTAAAATAGTTCATTTCCGTCTGTCCGATAATTTGAATACGCTCTTTCGGATAATATTCGAAAAAACCTGTCATTTCAAACGCGGGTCGTGAAATATCATTCGAGGAAATTTCACGATGAATTCCGTCCGCGCCAGCAACGATCGTTAAGTCAAAATTGTCTAACAAGTCTTTTGTACGAACTACACGCATCCATTTTCCCCCCTGCTCAGTGCTATACTACTGTAAGAACTAATGAAGTTAATCTTCATTTTACCGATTCTTTGCAAATTTATCTATTAATAACATACATTTTCTAGCTAATAAAAAAAGATGGAAAGGTAGTTCATTTCCATCTTGATCATCTATATATATTTATTTTACAACATTTTCCGCTAACTTGTTTACTCGAACTCCTATGTAACGGATTTCTTTATTAAAACTTCCAAATAAAAAAGCGTTCCGTGCCGAACCTCTCTTTCAATTCTTCCATATATTGATCTTTCCCGTCAAACGTTTCTTCGACTTTTTTCATCAAGCCTTCGGCTTGTGATTTATGTTGGAAAATGGCTTGCAGCTTTTTCTCGAAATCTGCCACTTCAATGTAAACATCCGGCTTTCCAAGTACGTCTTGGAAATTTCGCGCAATGGCTGATGCCCAAACTACCGGGCGTTTATCCTCATCCATTAATCGTACCGCTTCAATCGTCGCTGCACCGAGCGAATCGTGATCTGGATGAACAGCATATCCAGGATAATGAGTTATAACGAGAGACGGTTTAATTTCTTCTAAAATACTTTTTATATGTGCCGCAACTTCCGCTTTATCTAAAAACTCAATCGTCTTATCACGATAGCCAAGTAAGCGATAATCAATATCTAATAAATGACACGCATCTTGTAATTCTTTTTCGCGAATTTTCGGTAACGTTTCTCTATTAGCAAATGGGGGTGTTCCCATATTGCGGCCCATTTCCCCAAGCGTACCACACAAATACGTAACCGGTATGCCTAAACTACGAAACTTCTGCGATACACCAGAAGCGCCAAACGATTCATCATCTGGATGCGGGTAAACGACAACGACATGTGTATGATTTTCCATAGTTACTTTATTCCCCTTTATTCAAATGGTGTTTCACTTAGTTGGAATGCTACCATTAAACGGCCTTCCTGATCGTGACCAGCTAAAAGAAGTTTGTTCTCGTAAAGTTCCCAATCCGTTAAGCCTTCCGCATAGATCCAACCGAGCTCTGTCTTCACACCGACACGGTAGCTCCCCTTTTCCCCTTTAATTTTTGCATCTGTATACGTAACTTGCGCATTGCGAATGTATGCACCGACATTAACACCGCTATTCCAATGGCTCGCATAAGCGCCATTTGTCGTTTCTAAATGTACGTAAACTTGTTTATGTTTTAGAGCATCTAAATGCTTTTGTACTTTTTCTGTAACGATCGGTTCCAACAGTCTGTTCCTCCTCTTTTCTTCCTCTTTTAAGCTTACAAACAAAGTGAAAGAAGGTCAAAAGTTATGTTTGTAAAACGAACGATAGGAACAAACGCTATAATGAATAGCCTTGTTGAAATAGTTATATTTAAATATTAGCATAATATTTGTCAATATTCGCACTTTCCATCTACCTTATTAATTAGGAGCTATTATAAATTGGCTATAAAATAATTCATAAAAACATCGTTAACTAAGAATGTCGTTGTATCATTAAAATGGCACTGAAAACTATCAGTGTGACATAACATTTTAAAAATAAAACGGTTCTGTTTTGTGCATAAACAGAACCGCGTTGTAGTCCTTTATTTACTTCATTTTTTTGATCGTGACGACACTGGAAGTAAGTTCACCTGTACTCGCAACGAGTGACTAATTATATTGTTTTCTAACGTTTTCTACTTTTTACATTTCGGGAACGATCCATTACATGAGAGCTTTTTGCTCGTTTTATATTCCATAAAGCGGAATTTCTTGCTTCAAACGTAAACGGATGACGTTTAATGATGACCTCACCCGTACAATAACATACCACTGTGTAACTGCTTCGTCGCTTCTAAACTTTTACACTTCGTAAATGTATAAATTTTTTGTGAAAGTACGTTGAGATTAATTCATCGTTAATTCACCATCAACTGTAATGTTTTGTCCTGTAATACCGTCGGCTTCTTCCGATGCTAAAAAAGCGAGCATATTCGCTACATCTTGTGGTGTCGTTACTTTTCTCAAAGGTGTTGATTGCGCAATTAAGTCAAACACTTCTTGTGTCGTTACCGCACTCGCATCTGTCGTTTTCAGCAATCCACCTGACACGACATTTGCATTTATACCATACTCGCCTAGTTCGGCAGCGATATTTCTTGTAAATCCAATTAAAGCCGCTTTTGCCGTCGTATATTCATGATAAGGAACAACCGGATTTTGATAAAGATTTGTACCGATACTAATGATCGTCCCATTTTTTCGTTCAATAAATTGCGGCACAGCACTTTGAATAACGTTAAATGCTGCTTTTATCGTCCCATTTAGTTGACGCTCATAATCTTCCCACGCCAAGTCCTTAAAAGGCTTCTGTGCATTCGGATCAAACTTGAAATCCACCAATGCATTATTAATGACAACGTCAACTTGTCCAAAGTATTTCGTAGCTTCACTTACTAATGTATCTACTTGTTTACGGTCTGTAACGTCTGCTTGGATAGCAATTGCTTTTTCTTTGCCAATCTCTTCTACGAGTGCCCCAGCTTTTTCCTTGCTTTTATAATATTTAATGACTACTTTATAATCCCGCTCCGCCAATGTTTTCGCGATTGTTGCTCCTAGTCCTCTACTACCTCCTGTCACTAATGCTGTTCTAACTATGAATTTCTATCTCCTTTTATACAATATTTTATAAAATAAAAAATACGTAACTTCCGGTTTCGTCAGGAAAGTTACGTATTCATCCACACATATACACATATGGAAACGAAGGAACAATAGTCCCTTTTATACGTATCATTCACTTTCCTACGCTAGTACTAACTAGATCAGGTTCAAAGGGTTTGAGTTGATACTCATCTCAGTTTATAAACACCCCTAGTGAAAATATGAAGTTTTTATTATGATAGTACTCTACCTGTTACTTTATTGTTAATCTTTCTATTTAAAAGTTAACGTATTAAATAAAATTTAGCAAATCGATCCATTTAATTCATTTACCTCCACTTTGCTGTAGAATGTAGAGTCTATGTTAACAGATACTATTTAACAATTTACAAAAATTTACTTATTCCATTGTCTTCAATAAATCCCTAAATGAAAAAGACGTCATCCATATTTCTCTTTTAAACACATCATAAGGGGGATTCGACTTGTTTTACGTTAAAACCGAGGTCGCTTAACATTTGATAATCACTTGATGCTTCTTGTCCATCTGTTGTCAAGTAATGACCGACAAAAATCGCATTCGCTGCATATAAGCCTAACGGTTGTAAACTTCGTAAATTTTTCTCTCTACCACCCGAAATACGAATTTCCTTCGACGGATTCATATATCGAAACAACGCGAGTACTTTCAAACAAAATGTTGGTGTTAGTCGTGTCGCATTTGCTAGTTTCGTTCCTTTTATCGGATTTAAAAAATTTACTGGTATCGAATCAGCATCCAATTCATGCAGTGCTTTTCCCATTTCATATATATCATTATACGATTCATTCATCCCAACGATGACACCAGAGCAAGGTGAAATACCAACTTGCTTTATTCGTTCAACCGTCTCAACGCGATCATCGTACGTATGACTCGTCGTTATTTGTGGGTGGTGTGCTTTTGATGTATTAATATTGTGATTATACCTGTCTACACCTGCAGCCTTTAACTTTTCTGCTTGACCATCACGTAAAATCCCTAAACAAGCACATATACGTAAGTTTGAATGTTTTTGCTTAATCTGTTTTACAGAATCAACGATGACGTCTAACTCATGATGTGTAGGTCCCCTACCGCTTGCAACGATACAATATGTACCGACACCTGCTTCTACCGCTTTTGAAGCACCAGCTACAATTTCCTCGCTCGACATCATCGTATACTTTTCTATCGGCGCAGTCGATTCAATCGATTGTGAACAATAACTACAATTTTCCGGACAATAACCTGTTTTCGTACTTATAATCATATTTAATAAAACATCGTTTCCGAAGAAATGTTTACGAATATAATATGCACCGTCCAATAAACTAAGTAATTCCTCATCTTCAGTTTGCAAAATCGACAACGCTTCTTCTTCAGTAATAATATGACCATGGAGCACATCTTTCGCTAAATCCATCCAAACACTCATCTTTTCACCTCAAAATTATTTATTTTTACTACGAAATTACTTCCCATACAATGCCGAGTGAATAAAAATTCCTTGTCGCTGTAACCGATAAGCGAAAGCACCTGCGAACAAAGCTAACACCAAATCCTTCGGTAGAGGAGCTAATAACCAAAGCCAAACAAGTTTATATGAAACAGGCTCGGGAGCATCAAACCAGAATTTATATGCCATATACATCCAATTAGCGCCGAATACGAAATGAATAATCAATGCGATAAGCGCACCAATGATGTAACCTTTTAAACTTGCAAAATTTTCTCTTACCTTTCCCGCAACGTATGCTCCAATTATAAAGGCAATAATAAATCCAAATGTAGGGGAAAATAACATCGTCATTCCACCTTTAAATTGCGCAAATATAGGGACTCCAACAAGACCGAGCAACGTATAAACAAATAATGTAAAACTTCCAAGCCTGCTTCCAAGTAAGAGGCCAGCCAAAATAGAGAAGAAAGATTGTAACGTAATCGGAACACCACCAACGACTAAAAATGGAAATATGGACGTTATATTTGAACCAATTGCCATTAACGCGACAAAAGTTGCCCCTATTGTTACGTGAAATGTTTTGCTTTTTGCCATCGGATAAATTCACCACCCTTTTGTAAACTAATTATTTTAATAGTTAACGATTAAATCATAATACAACAGACATATAATGTCAACGTGTCGTTTTTACTGTTTACAAAGTAGTTTTTAACAAAATAAAACACTGGATTGAATATAAAAACAATTCAATCCAGTGCTAAACGAAATTCGTGTTACCTTTATTTATGCATTTTCAACTATTTCTTTTAATCGTTTCTCCATTCGTTTACGATCCCGATCCAATATCGAGGCTAAATACATCCCGGTATGAGAGCCATCCGTTTTCGCAATCTC
>DATGRY010000144.1:0-14532 GCA_035303165.1 Pseudogracilibacillus sp. | reverse complement strand
AAAATTTTACAAACGATCGGAGCGGGAGGCTTATTAATGTCACCGACAGAAGCGGACTTTACAAATCCTGAAATTGCAGCAGATATGCACAAATATTACGTCGGTAAAACAGATGTGTCGTCCGAACATCGCGTACGTCTCTTTAAGTTAGCATGGGATCTTTGTGGCGAAGCGTTCGGTCAACGACTCGTTCAATATGAGCGTTATTACTCGGGAGATCCAGTACGGAAGATGGGAATGTTTTATAACGCACACAAACGAAACAACCCAACGTATCCACGTGTAGAGCGGGCGCTTAATGAAGCAGTAGAGTTAGAAGAGCAAGTGTGAAGCTAGGTACAGAACGAACATAATTTTATCAATTCATTTGGAGGGATCAATAGTGGCTAGAGAGTTTAACGCAGTAAGTTTACAAGGTTGGATTAAAGAGAATGAAAGTCAACTCGTACCACCAGTAAATAACAAAGAAATGTTCCCTGATGCAAATATGATCGTTATGATGGTCGGTGGACCGAACCGACGTCGTGATTTTCACGTTAGTCCTGCTGAGGAGCTATTTTACCAAATTAAAGGTGATTGTTATGTAGAAATTATTAATGACGAAGGAGAAAGAGAGGTCGTTACAGTTAAGGAAGGCGAAGTGTTCATGCTTCCAGCGTTCGTACCCCATTCACCACACCGTGTTGCTGATACGATTGGTATGGTAATTGAAGAAGCACGTGCAGACGGTGAAGAGGAGCATATGGTTTGGTATTGCGACAACTGTAACGAAGAGTTACATCGTGTGACGTTAGAACTGGAGGATATCGCCGTCCAATTAAAAGAAGCAATTCATGAATTTGATGGTAGCGAAGAGTTGCGCACTTGTTCTAATTGTGGCCACGTCATGCCGGAGGAAGTTGAACTATGGAAACCAGAATAATTCGCGTTGACTTCCATACACATATTATTCCAGAAGCGCTACCAAACTTTATCGAAAAATACGGTGATCCACGTTGGCCAGTATTAGAAAAAACGTGTTCATGTGGAGCAAATATCGTCATGGAAGGAAAAAATTTCCGAGAAGTAACAGATCAAGTGTGGAGTCCAACGAGAAGAATCGAAGATATGGATAAAGAGGGAGTTGACATTCAAGTCCTCTCTCCCATTCCACTCATGTTTTCTTACTGGGCAGATGTAGACCAAGCGACGGAAATGTCACGAATACAAAATGATTTCATCGCTAATATCGTCCGAGATTATCCATCACGATTTATCGGGCTCGGAACCGTACCGATGCAAGGTGCGGAAGCAGCAATTAAAGAGATGGAGCGTTGCGTAAAAGAATTAGGATTAAAAGGGATTGAAATTGGTACGAACGTAAATGGAGAGAACTTAGATCATCCATCATTTGCTCCGTTCTTTGAGAAAGCAGCGGAGTGGGACGTACCACTCTTCATTCACCCGTGGGAGTCACTCGGATTAGATCGAATGCAACGTCATAATTTTATGTATACGATTAGTTATCCGAGTGATACGGCTTTAGCAGCGGCAAGCCTCATTAAAGGAGCCGTTTTAGCGAAGTATCCAAACTTAAAAATTTGTCTCGCTCACGGTGGAGGTTCGTTCCCTTACTTACTCTCTCGTCTTGAACAAGGATGGAACGTATGGCCACATTTACGTGAAATTGAAAAACCACCGAGCTATTATGCGAAGAAACTTTATTTCGACTCTCTCATTTATGACCCACATAACTTGCACTTTTTAATCGAACGTTTCGGGTACGATAAAATTTTAATGGGGTCTGACTATCCATTCTTATTACGTGAAATAAATCCGGGTAAAGTCGTTGACGATGCCGCAGCTGCATTAAGCGACGAAGTGAAACGCGCTATTTTAGGTGCCAACGCACTAAACTTTTTAAATGTAGATATAAAGGAAGTGACTTCATGACACCAGAGGAAAAGATTGAACAGTTAGGATTACAGTTACCGAAGCCACGTCCAGCTGTCGGCACGTACGTTGGATGCGTACGTGTCGGTAATATCATCTTTACGGCGGGACAAGGAGTAGATGAATACCACGGAAAATTAGGCCGTGATTTAACAGTCGAAGAAGGATATAAAGCTGCGCGTCAATCAATGTTAAACTTACTAAGTGCAGTAAAGGCAGAAATCGGCGATTTGAGTAAAATTAAACAGTTCGTAAAACTGCTCGTCATGGTCAACTCGACGGAGGATTTTACAGATCAACCGAAAGTAGCAAATGGAGCGTCTGATTTGTTAGGTGAAGTGTTCGGTGAAAAAGGAAAACACGGTCGTTCAGCTGTTGGCATGGCACAATTGCCAAACAATACAGCGATTGAAATTGAAATGATCATTGAAGTGGAGGCATAGTCGTAAGGAAAAGGAGGCACCGTATGAAACATAAAGAGAAGATAACGAACGCGAAATTATTTATTGATGGGGAGTACGTGGAATCACATACGGGCAAGACGTTTGCTTCAATCAATCCGGCAACGAACGAATTGTTGGCGAACGTGGCGATGGCAGATGAAATCGATACGAAACGGGCAATTGACGTAGCACATCGTACGTTTACGAGCGGTGTCTGGAGTGAGCTACCTGTTGAGGAACGCTCTGCTATTCTTTGTCGAATTTCCGATCTCATCTTAGAAAATGTTGATGAACTAGCATATTTAGAAACGTTAGATGTTGGAAAGCCGATTAAAGAAAGTCGCGGATTCGATATTCCGCGTTCCGCCGCTAATTTTCGTTTTTTTGCTGAAATGGCGAAGTTTGTCACTCAAGAACAATACGATATGAAAAACTTCATGTCGTACAGTCAATATAAACCTGCTGGTGTTACATCGCTCATCATTCCTTGGAACCTACCGTTTATGCAAATGACATGGAAAGCCTCCGCTGCTTTAGCAGTCGGTAACACCGTCGTTATTAAACCAGCTTCGTATACACCGTTAAGTGCGTTACGATTAGGTGAGTTAGCGAATGAAGCAGGTATGCCTGAAGGCGTCATCAATATCATCACAGGACCAGGTAGTACTGTCGGAACGGAAATGTCGACGAATCCACTTGTCAAACGGTTAACTTTCGTCGGAGAAACAGTAACCGGTCAAACAGTGATGGAAAACGCCGCAAAAAGTCTCATTCCCGTTTCCTTAGAATTAGGTGGGAAGTCGGCGAATATCGTCTTTGAAGATGCGAATATAGACGAAGCAGTTGCAGGCTCGATCGAAGCAATTTTTAGAAATCAAGGTGAAATATGTTTAGTCGGTTCAAGAATATTAGTACAAGAAGAAATTTACGATGAATTTTTAGAAAGGTTCGTTGCCGCAACGAAAAAAATCCGTATCGGTGATCCAACAGACGAAACGACAGATATGGGTGCACTCGTGTCGAAAAATCATTTACAAACGGTCGATGAATATGTACAAATCGGTTTACAAGAAGGTGCGAAGTTAGCGTACGGTGGTAAAAAGGTTGACGGATTAGAACACGGTAACTTCTATATGCCGACTGTTTTGTACGATGTCGACAATCGTATGCGTATTGCACAAGAGGAGATTTTCGGTCCCGTTCCAGTTATTATCCCGTTTAAAACAGAGGAAGAAGCAATTACTATAGCAAATGATTCGAAATACGGCTTAGCTGGGGTCGTCTGGACGAACGATTTACGGCGTGCCCATCGAGTGACAGCTCAAATCGACGCTGGACTCCTATGGATAAATTGTTGGTACGTGCGTGATTTACGGACCCCCTTTGGTGGTGCAAAAGATAGTGGTATTGGAAGAGAAGGGGGAAGGCACAGTTTTGACTTTTATTCGGAAATAAAAACGATTACGATGAAGAAATAAAAGGTAAATGAATATCATTTGCCTTTTATTTCGCCTATAGAAATATAGGGAGGCATAATATGTCAATAAAAGTGACGCATTACGCAGCTGAATTACAAAAAGCAGAACGGTGTAACGTGAAGCTCGCTCCAATAACAAAACGAAATAAAAAGTTGACGTTAGAAGATGCATATTCTATTCAGTTAGAAATTGCGGCGAACAAAATAACGAATGGTAGTGATGTGATCGGTAAAAAAATTGGCCACGTCCATTTACCTAATAGATCTGCAACTTACTCTCGTGAAAAGTTATATGTCGGTTATTTATTTGACGATATGGTCGTAAGTAGCGAACTTCCCGTTACAATTGCTGCGAAAGAAAATATGCAAATCGGAATGAGTCTCGCTTTTAAATTACGTAACGATATTAAAGGTCCTCTAGCAACATACGTTGACGTCCTTATGGCGACGGATTACGTCATCCCCGTTATAGAAATATTTAATAGTCATTGGAATGATCGTGATATAGCAACGATCGATGTTGTTGCAGAAAATGGTGCGATTACGAACGTCATCTTCGGAAACGATAAATTGACTATTGACGAAGTGAATTTACGAACGACGGGATTGACCGTTTATAAAAATGAGCAGCTCGTTCTTGCAACTGCATATGCGTTCAGTCATGGACATCCGGCACATGCGATTGCGTTATGTGCAAATAAATTGGTCAATAACGATGTAACGTTTAAAAGCGGACAATATGTGCTTACGAGTTATGCACAGACGTTCATCGACGTTCAAAAAAGTGATCACATCCATGTCGACTTCGGTCTACTCGGTCAATTAGCAGTAACATTTTCATAATGGAATAAATAACTCATACGTAATTGTATCGTGCACTCTATACGTATTATAAAGAGAAGCGGGGTATAGAATGATGCAAAAAGAAAATTGCGGTGAAAATATTATTGAATATTTGCTTTATGCAGAACGAGATGTTCATGAAGTCGGAAAAATAACATCAGAACACCCGACATTATCCATCGATGAAGCTTATGCTTTACAAGATGGCTTGTTAGAGCGGCGACAGGCAGAAAATAAAACGAAAACGATCGGAATAAAACTATGTATGACATCTTTAGAAAGACAGAAATCGTTCGGAATAAATAAGCCCATTTATGGTTTTTTACAGACAGATATGCTTGCATACGAATGGAAACCGATCGTCCGTAACGAATTAATTCATCCGCTAGTCGAAGCGGAGTTAGCTTTTTTTATCGGTGAAACGATTAAAGATGCGCACGTAACGGCAGAAACATTATTACGAGCGACTTCTTACGTCACACCGGCACTTGAAATTATCGATAGTCGTTATAAAGATTATCGTTTCACAGTAGCTGATGTTATCGCTGACAATTGTTCCTCGGCAAAATTTGTAATGGGAAGTAGCTTTCATAAGCCGGCAGACATAAACTTTTCGAATATCGGTATGGTGATGACGAAAAATGGGGACATCGTTCAAACAGGAACGAGTGCAGCCGTACTTGGAAATCCAGTAAAAGCAGTAACTGAAACAGTAAAAGAACTCGTCAAAAGAGGAAAACAGTTAGCGGAAGGAGATATCGTCTTAAGTGGTCCATTTACAACTGGCATTCCACTAGAAAAAGGCGATACTTTTGTCGCAAGCTTTGAACAATTAGGTACGGTTTCGATATCGGCTATATAACGAACGTAAAAACTTGTTCGACTCCAGGGTTGAGCAAGTTTTTTTATGTTCATGATTCATATTTTATTGAATAAACATGTTCAAATAACATGTAAAAGGAGCGAAGCGTCGGTTGAACAATGATAATTTGTTACAAAAGGACGATTGAACTAACGTCGATGTATATTTATACTTGAATAAATAGTAATAGGGGGATGTGAAATGGAAAATATTTTGTTATCCGTATCGATGGTAGTCATTATGCCTCTTCTATTTATCATCATTTTATGGAAAACTTCATTCAAAAGTAAATTGCAATGGTTGTTCGATGCAATCGTGACGATTTTATTCATAAGTTGGTTGACTCAAGCCGCTAATTGGAGTTGGATCAGTTATTATTTACGTTATTTGTGGCCCATTATACTTTTATTTGCTATTTATTTTTCATGGAAAAAAGTGCACGAAAAAGACTTTATTTTACGGTATACGAGAAACGAAAAGTTTACAATTTTAATTTATATCTTTTTAATTGTCGTTTTCGGCTATTATAATGTCGGCACTATAAAAAGCTATTCAGTTAAAAATGAGGCAATCGATTTACAGTTTCCGTTACAAGATGGCACATATTATATTGGACAAGGAGGCAAT
Organism: Pseudogracilibacillus sp.; assembly: GCA_035303165.1. Classification (GTDB taxonomy): domain Bacteria; phylum Bacillota; class Bacilli; order Bacillales; family Amphibacillaceae; genus Pseudogracilibacillus. The sequence continues at coordinate 8,348 of DATGRY010000144.1, read as the reverse complement.
CACCTACTTATGAATAATCATCAAAACGCTCCACCACAAAAATATGCGTTAGATATTTTAAAAATTCATTCTTTCGGAAACCGTGCAAAAGGAATCTATCCTAAAGAGCTTGAAAAATATTATATTTTCGATGACGACATAGTAAGTCCGTGTACAGGTAAAGTAGTAGAAATGGAAAATGAACTCCCAGACCATATACCACCAGAAACGGATGAAACAAATGCACCCGGAAATTACGTTCAAATGTTGTGTGATCATCACGAGGCTGACGTATATATAGCACATATGAAACGGGGAAGTCTTGCTGTTGCAGCTGGTGAGGTTGTCGAAGTAGGTCAATTTATTGGGAAAGTGGGTAATTCGGGTAATACGACGGAACCGCACGTTCATATTCACGCGGAATTAAATGGCGTAGGAGTACCAATTACGTTTGACGGTAAGTTTTTAGTACGAAATAGTCTAGTGAAAGAAACGACTAATTAGGAAGCGGTTCATACATATCGAAAACGATCTACTAAACAGCGAAATCGGCACTGTTTCTTAGGTAGGTTTGAGGTTTTTATCACTTGTATGTAAAAAATGTGATGTACAATTTGTATACGCGTGTGTATATTGTATGTACATTTTAAATGTAAATGAAAAGGCAGGTGTTGATCGTGCAGAATATATATTATACAACGCTTGAAGTAGGTTCGATCTATTTGTTTATTGCAAAAACGAATGATGGATTATGTTATGTCAGTTCTAATCGCGACAGTGCAATCATTTTAACGACACAGTTACGCACAAAAAATATCTCTCATCGTTTAATAAATGATGAAAAGATAGTGAAAGTTGAACGCGAACAACTACGTGAATATTTTTTGCAAAAACGCTCGTCATTTGACGTCCCGCTTGATCAATCGCTTATTGGAACGGATTTTCAGCGACTCGTTTGGAAAACGTTACGAACGATACCATATGGAACGACGACGACGTATAGTGAAATTGCTCATAAAATTGGTCAGAAACGTGCTGTAAGAGCTGTCGCGAATGCGGTTGGGAAAAATCCTTTATTAATTATCACACCTTGTCATCGCGTCATCCGTAAAGATGGTTCATTGTCTGGTTTTCGTGACGGTATTGCGATGAAACGAACATTGCTTTACATTGAAAATATAACGTTATAAAACTAGTATGTTTCTAAAAGGCACGCTTCATAATAGCTCTTTTATACTGTTTTTATATAAATGTAATCACTTGTAAAATAGATTCAATATAGTACGATTAAATGTAGAACGATCATACTAGTAATGGGGGGATACAAGTGGCCAATGATGGATATATAGAACGAGTAAAAGCAAAAACGAGATTACAAGTGGACAAATTGAAACGAAAAGTAGACTATACGAAATTTGAGTTTGAAACGACAGAACAAGTACCGGAACTTACGAGTATCGTCGGTCAAGAACGTGGTCGTCAAGTGATGAAATTTGGGTTAAACGTTCATAAAATTGGTTACAACATTTACGTTGCCGGCATTGCTGGTACTGGAAAAACGACGTTTACAAATTCAATCGTCGAAGAGTTCGCAAAAAAAGATGTGAAATTGTACGACTGGTGTTACGTCTACAATTTTGAAGATGCGTACAAACCGAAAATGTTGAAATTGCCAGCAGGTATGGGAAAAAGTTTGCAGCACGATATGGAGCAGTTTATTGAGGCTTTAAAGGCAGATATTCCACGTGCGTTTAATGAAGAATCGTATCAAAAAGAACGCACAATGATTATTCGGGAATATAATGAACGAAGCGGAAAAGTGTTTGAAGAGTTAAGCGGTATTGCTGCTGAATATGATTTTATGATCCGCCCATCAGGCTCCGGTATTTTGACGATTCCAGTCGTCGAGGGGGAGCCAATTAGCGAAGAACAGTATCGCCGATTAGATCAAACTGAATTAGCTGAAATTGATAAAAAGTCTGAAAAATTACAAGATAAAATATTAAACTATACAAACAGGTTACGCGAAATTGAAACGGAAGCGAAAGAAACGCTTGAAGAGCTCGATAATAAAGTGGCACTTTCAGCAATTGGGTATCATATGGATGCGTTAGTAGAGAAATATCATTCTTGTCCTGATGTTATTACATATTTAGAAGCGGTACAGCAAGATATCGTCGAACATAAAAGTGATTTTTTACAAGACGATACCGATCAAAACGCAAATCCATTGCAATTGATGATGCGCCGGAGTGACTCGGAGTCATTTCCAAATAAATATTACATTAATTTGCTCGTTGATAACAGTGAGACAGAAGGTGCTCCAGTCATAACAGCTGATAACCCAACGTTTTACAATTTAATCGGTAAAGTTGAATACGAAAGTCGGATGGGGATGATGAGTACAGACTTTACGAAAATAAAACCTGGCTTTCTTCACTATGCAAACGGTGGATACTTAATCATTCAGGCGAAAGATATTTTATCAAAATCATTTGCATGGGATGGTCTAAAACGTGCGTTATTAAATCAGCAAATCCAAATTGAGAATATTGGCGAACATTCCGGCTTAGTGACGACGACATCATTAGACCCAGATCCGATGCCATTAGATGTAAAAGTTATTTTAATCGGAAACATCAATCTTTATCAATTGCTCTACTATTACGATGAAGACTTTAGTAAACTGTTTAAAGTTAAGGCTGATTTCGATGTTGAAATGGATCATACACTAGAAAATATGAATCGATTAGCAAGTTTTATCCATACGCATTGCAAAGAGCATAACTTGCTTCATTTTAATCGTAAAGCTGTCGCAAAGATTGTTGAACATAGTATGCGCCTTGCAGGACACCAGGAAAAACTTTCTACTCGTTTTAACCAACAAGTAGAAATTATTTACGAAGCAGATACGTGGGCAAAACTTGAAGGTGCTAACCTCGTAACAGAAGAACATATTCGTAAAGCGATTAAAGAACGTGACTATCGCTCGAACATGTATGAGGAAAAAATTCAAGAAAGTATCGAAGAAGGCACGATCTTAATCGATACGAAAGGGAAAAAAGTAGGACAAGTAAACGGCTTAGCTGTCTATCAACTCGGTCAATATAGTTTCGGCAAACCGACGCGGATTACAGCCACGACGTTCGTCGGTCGTCGAGGGATCGTTAACATTGAACGAGAAAGTAAAATGAGTGGGAATATTCATAATAAAGGTGTCTATATTTTAAGTGGTTATTTAGGTCAACAATTTGCACAAGAGCGACCGTTATCATTAACGGCGCATATTGCTTTTGAGCAGTCGTATGGTGGTGTAGACGGCGATAGTGCATCGTCGACAGAGTTGTACGCGCTTTTATCGAGCTTAGCTGAGGTGCCAATCGATCAAGGACTTGCTGTTACAGGTTCCGTGAACCAATGGGGTGAAGTACAACCGATCGGTGGCGTCAATGAAAAAATTGAAGGGTTTTTTGAAGTTTGTAAAAAGCAAGGGTTAACTGGAACACAAGGTGTATTAATTCCACATCAAAACGTAAAACATCTTATGTTAAAAGACGAAGTGATCGAAGCGGTAGAAGCAGGCAAGTTTCATATTTATGCTATCGAGACAGTCGAAGAGGGAATCGCACTTTTAACAGGGATGAAAGCACGTGAGATAGAACAGAAAGATAGTTTCGGCGAAAAGACAGTTTATCAAAAGGTTGCCGACAAGTTACATTATTTTATCGAACGCACGAAGCAGATGAACGATGAAAAAAAAGAAGATGAAGAAACGAACAAAGAAGATACGTCGAAAAATGATGAAAAAGATATAACGGACGATGAAGAAATGTGATACAATATATAGAACTGTGACAGAAAAGACTGAGACTTACGACAAAAGTCCAGTCTTTCTTTTTTAGTTCCATATTATTCGTGTTTTTTTATCAAATCTATTATCGTATTGGTAGAGGATGTGAAAGGGGATTTCTAACCTACTATGATTTACGAGTTGAACTTACATATAGAAGAAGCTACAGTACCAGTTATACGAACGATTCAAGTGAAAGATTACATTAACTTTGATACATTACATAAAATAATCGTCCATACATTCGGCTTATCTGACCAAGGAACGTATACTTTTTACCCAAATAAGTCCGCAGGAGAGGTAGTTGAAACGAAAGATAATCAAACTGAAACGAGGCAAAACAAGGCGGAAATTACGACATGGCTCGTTCAAAAAGACGATATGATCGATTATACGTATGAAACGATCGACTTAAAAATGAATTGGCATATTCGAATAACATTACAAAATATTGTCGATGTAGACCCGTTAATCACGTACCCGCATTGCTTCTATGCACAAAATAACGCCCCATCAACCGTGCAGTATGCAAGATCGGAACTTGATTCGGAAATTATGATAAGAGAAATAAATGAACGTCTATTCATGCTCGCCACCGAGCAAGATTATGAACGTTTATGGCATGAAGTATTAATGGAGACGAAAAAACTGTATGACATCGAACCGTGGCGAAAAATAACGGATGATCAAGTATACGTCATTTATGATGACATACATGATGAACATTATTTTTGTTCCATTTTAGGGAAAGCTAGGGAGGTATTTGGCCTTTCCGTCTATATCGGATTTGAGGGAATGTTGTCGCTTCTCGATTCGTTTGAGGGAGAGAAAACTCCCGAAGAAATTATGAAACATCAACATAGTCTCTTAATAAGTTTTGAAAACCGGGAAGATTTAGAAAAAGAGCAGTACGACATCATTAAACGACATCAAGTCACATTTCGTGGTAAAAAAGCTTGGCCCTCTTTCGTTAGCTTTACACCGGGGTATTATCCGTGGAATGTACATGCCGATAATTTACGTCAATTACTGTTCGTGTTAAAAACGACGTTAGATATGCTAGTAACTACAAAAGATTATGAGCAAATGCCATATATATTAGAAGATAAAATTTTTCACGTACGTCATAGAGAAAATTCGTATGAAATGAACGTCATGAATGTCCACGATTTAATGGAACAGTTAGAACGAAAATATATTGCTGACAAAGTTTATCCGAGTGAAATCGAACTTAAACGAGTGACAAAAAAACTGTATAGGCCGTTGCAACAGATCGTAGAATTTAAAGGAACGTATATCGACATTCCGATTCAGGAAGAAGTGGACGTTCGCCCGATCTTTCCATCGCTCGTCATTGCAGCCGACCATGAACGAGGTAACGTATATCATCATGCGATGAGCCCAAAACCGTTAAATGAGGAGCAACTGCAACGTGAACTGCTCTTCTTGTTAGAAGAGCTCGGTGGGCGCCCAGCAATGTTATTAATGGATGAGCGAACGTATTACTATGTCGAACCACTCGTACAAGTATTGAACATTACAGTCGATATTGAAGAACATTTGCCAGCCGTTGACTTTATGTTTCAAGAAATGTTTACGACGCTCATGAATGAAATTGGAAAAGAGTAAGTCAATTAGTCATACAACCGTCATGAAATGAAATAAACAAATATGTTAAAATGAAAGTGGGCATGTTTTTATACGGTACGTATACAATATAAGAGGACATGAACGGGAAAGGGATGAAAAAATGCACCATAGAAGCATTTATGGACCGGATCATATGATGGCGTATATGAGGTATAATAGTTTTTCCATTTTTATCATCATTTTTATTATCATTATAATTGTCCTTTTACTCATTGGCTTTATGAAAATGAATCAATTAAAAAAACAATTGAATGAAACGAAAAAGTTAGAGCAAAACGAAGCTATTACAGTTTTACAACGGCGTCTAGCGGCCGGAGAAATCGATGAAGAACAATATCGAAAACTGTACGATATTTTAACAGATAAAAAGTGACACGACAGATGCAGGATAGGCGCTACGCTTATCCTGCTGTTTTTTTAATAAGAAAGGGGATAGTTAGATGACAATTGAACGTGAAATAGAACAGTATGGAAAAACGATCTCGAATAAGCGATACGAGGTACGTAGGAAAATTATACAACGTTTGGAACAATTTTTTCAATCGATTCATTTATTACATGTGTCTATCGATGATGTGAAGAATAACACGGAAACGTTTATGCTGAAAACGATTGATGGAATTCATTCTTATACACGTAGCAAAAAAAGACTAGCTAACAGCTTGCGTCATTTCTTTATGCACTTAATTGAGCGGTACAATTTACATATAAATATTGATCAATATTTACCGCTCGGAAAATATATGGAAATGTATGAACGACGACTCGAACTGTTGAAATTTTTACAAGAAGAACCGAAAACTCGTGAACAAATTGCGGAATATTTCGGTATTTCACAGAGAACTGTGCAAGATGATCTTGATATACTACAAAGCGGAGAGTTCGACTTTCTCGACTACAATATGAAAATTGAATTAGAATATGGAGACAATACGTATGACTCGACGATCCATCCCATTTTTTTACCACTGAACTTAAGCGAAGTATATGCACTGACAATCGGATTAAAAATGTTAGGTGATAACCATATATTTAGTGATATGTACGATTACATTGCCGAATCGATTTATAGCCAACTCTCGCCTTACGGAAAAAGAATCATCGAAAAAAGCGCTAAAAAAGAACAGATCGCGTTAAAAGGAATCGATGCAAAAGAATACCGGTACGAATACGACTTACTCGATGATTTGTTAAAGGATAAACGTCAAGGAATGTACACTTATTTCATAAAATCAGGAGAAGATTGTGAAATTGAATATTTAGAAGCAGAAGAAAGTAAAACTATTATTGGAAAAGTGGAAACAGCGCGCAATGGTAGGGGAAAGCGTGCTTACGACCGGATTGTCGTAAGGACAGATGATGGAAGTAAACGAACAATCCTAATAAAACGAATCGTGAAGATGAATCGGATTCAAAAGAGAAGCTGAGCTTCACAGATTCATTGACTCCTCCAATATATAATGAAATTACAAAATAATTTCAAAGGAGGAACTAGCTCATGTTAATGAAGAAAATTTTAAGATTGGAACAACGAGTAAAAGAAAAAGAATGGGAGGTAGATCGAACGCAACGATTGTTTGGTGGGGCAGGTCTTATCATTTTACCAGCGGAGCAACGAAATAAAATAAAAGAAAAGAAAGAGTCTGCAGTTTATACGTATACGAAATATGCACGAGAAATAAGTTCGCTCATCTTTTCTTTTAAAAATATATTTTGGCGGTATCTGGACGCATTTAATAAATATATTTTTTACCCAGAGTTTGGAGATCGAGTGAACGAATATATCAAAAAATATGGGGATAATGAAGGAGTAATTGAAGTAATGTTCGATACGGCAAAAATGTTCGCGAAAAAAATGGATGGCAAATTATATTTTGCATATGGTTCTAACATGGATTGTGTACAAATGGCAGATCGTTGTCCAGATGCGAAACGCATCGGCAATGCGATACTACGCGATTATAAGTTTGTTATTAACGAACGTGGAGTTGCAACGATCGTTCCAGCTGAGGGCTCGATCGTTCGCGGTATCGTTTGGACGTTACAGCCACATGATGAAGCGACGTTAGATCGCTATGAAGGGGTCGCACACAACATTTATACGAAAGAAACGATGGACGTCGTAGACGATGCAACTGGAATTGCAATCGAAACACTTTTATACGTTGCGAAAAATGATAAGCCGGGTTACCCTTATCCAGGCTATTTAGAGCGTATTATCTCTGGAGCAAAAGAAGCTAAAATAGATATCACGTACATTGACGAACTAGTATCTTGGTTTGATAAAAACCGTAAAAACACTATTTAATAAACTGTAACGTTATCATTTACGTATAACTATGATTGACAAATAGCGGTATTGTTCGTCAAGTTGAACGTAAATGATAGACAATGGGATGCGAATGATGTGGATTATGACTATTTGTTGTAGAAATTTGCTATAGCCGGGGAAATATGTGCTCGGATAGGAAATTGCCTGTGAAATTAGGTGTACTTTTTAAAAAATAAACAAAAAGCGACTAATTCACTTCCGATTAAAAGTCGGATTTGAGTTAGTCGTTTTTTGCACTGTATAACTTTAGAGAGTAGTATTTCAATCCACGCACTCACGAGGAGTGCGACGCTAGATATAGTAGATTTTCATTATATCTAACTATATATTGATGCCTAACTTACAGAATAATATTATTTCTGTATCGTACCAATCTAAACAAGTAAATTTACTGCTTTTTATACGCGACCCCCCCAATGATTTCATGTTCACTTCAGATTCGCAAATTAAAAGATGAGGGGATCTTCTACGTTAATCGTGTCCTTCGTTCCAATATGTGTAATTTTACTTTTATAGTATCTACCAAGCCGATAAAAA
>DATGRY010000143.1:0-22019 GCA_035303165.1 Pseudogracilibacillus sp. | reverse complement strand
GTTTACCTGTTACGAATAGCGTGCACGTTCTCCACCGATTAATTTCGGACGCGTACGAGCAAGTGTAAGGTGAGCATTGCCGATCGCTTTCGTTTCAAAGCGTAGTGGGACAGCCACCTTTTTCAAATGCATTCCGATCATCGTATCACCAATGTCCATCCCAGCGTGAGCTTCGATTTCTTCCACGACGACCGCGTCGTTAAAATGGCTGTATGCATACGAAGCCATCGAACCTCCAGCTGATGGTGTCGGGATAACGGTTACACGGTCCATACCGAGCTTTTCCTGTACGGCTCGTTCGATCACAATTGCCCGATTTAAATGTTCACAACATTGAAAAGCGAGATGGATCTTTTTTTCCTTTGCAAGACGTTGTAATGATTCGAATAAAACTTTAGCAATTTCCTCACTACCAGATGTACCGATCTGTTTTCCCGCTACTTCACTCGTAGAACAACCGACGACGAAAAGATCGCCAGCTTCTAAAAAGTCTGATGCAATCCACTCGTCGACGACATGTTCCATATCGTTTTTTATCCGTTCATGCATCGTGTTCGCCTCACTTTTTATTCGTTACATTCATAATCCGTTATTTTTTCAATGCGACGTTCGTGACGTCCCCCCTCAAACTCTGTCGTTAGCCACGTTTTAACAATTTCTCTAGCTAACCCTGGACCGATGACACGCTCTCCCATCGCTAAAACGTTCGAGTCATTATGTTCGCGTGTCGATTTAGCGGAAAATACGTCGTGAACGAGCGCACATCGAATGCCGCTTACTTTATTTGCTGCTATCGACACACCGATACCTGTTCCACAGATGAAAATACCGCGATCGAATTCGCCACTAGCAACTCGTTTCGCTGCCGGTAGGGCGTAGTCTGGATAGTCGACCGATGTCGTACAATCGGCGCCGACATCTTCGTACGTATAACCTAATTCATCGAGTACTTTTTTCACTTCATTGCGGAGTGTCATTCCCGCATGGTCTCCAGTTATGATTACTTTCATGATGATCCTCCCATATAGTTATCTATTCACTTCGTTATACGGTAAACTGATCGATTTGACGTTTCAAATCTAATGCTTGTTTTTCTAACTGTTGTGCTAACGTATCTATTTGACGAATCGTACTATCTTGTTCGGCAACGGCCGCACTTACTTCTTCTGTAGCCGCGGATGTTTGTTCAGAGATTGCAGCAACTTCTTGAGAATCGTTTACAGTCGATTCGATAAACGTTAATTGACGGTTGACAATTTCTTGAATGGAGGCGATTTGACTTGCAACCGCTTCAACGGATGCCGACATCTCTTCAAATGATTCATTCGTCCGTTCACCAGATTTTGCTTCTTCATTTGAGCGTTCGACATGTTCATTTATTTTGTTCACGACGAGTGTCACGTCATTTTGCATCGTCGCAATAAGACCCGATATTTGTTGTACTGCTTGCGCACTTTCATCCGCAAGTTTTCGTATTTCATCAGCTACGACAGCGAATCCCTCACCATGTTCGCCAGCACGTGCTGCTTCGATCGATGCGTTCAATGCAAGTAAATTCGTCTGTTCAGCAATTTCACCGACCATCGCAATAATCGATTCAATTTGAACAGCGTTGTCTTTTAAGTTTTCAACATCTTTAAGTGATGCTACTTGTTCGTCTGCTAGCTGTTGAATACCACGTACGAGATTGTTCACGACGGTTTTACTTTCGGACAACGTTTCTAACATTTCGTTTGACTTTTCCGTCGATTGCTCTGCTTTCGTCTGAACTTCGGATGCAAGTGATGTCGCTTCTTCGACTGATTCTACCGTTTGTTGGATCGCTTCGGCTGCTGTTACCGCACCGTTCGCTATATCGTCTGTAGCACTACTAATCGCGCTTGAGTGTTGAGATGCAAGGTTGGCAACTTCTTTCATCGTTTCTACTGTATCGTTCGTCGTTTTAAAGTTTTCATCAATATTGTTTACCATATCTTTAATATTTTTAAACATCGAATCAACAGCGATACTTAATGCCCTAATTTCATCGTCAGATTTTGGAATGTTTATTTCTTGGTTTAAGTTACCACTCGCTGCATTCGTTGCGGCTCGTTCTAATTGTTGAAGAGGTCTCGTAATGATGCGGGCTGCAATAAATGCTAAAATACCTGACCAAATAATTCCTAATAATAACGTTATAATGACGAACCACTGTTCTTGAATCGGCCAATACTCATAAATATAATCGTAGAGCACGTAAATCCAAAAGGCACTTGTCGAATATGTAATGAGTGCTAATGCCGTCGTAAAGACGACGAGTTTAATTCGCAAACTAAAACGATATGATTTTTTATCGTTCATTCATTTCCCTCCTTCGTTTCCATCGCAAGTTTGTCTATAAGTAAATCTATAAGATGTTCTAATTCGGTTAACGTCCGATTGTATGTTTCAAGACTACCACCGAACGGGTCGATGACGTCGTCTAACGGACTGTCGTCCTCTCTGTTTTGTACGTATTGTTTTAACGTAAAATATTTTTCACTATATGTGGGGTATTGTTCTCGTAACATCTGTTTATGTGCTAAAGTCATCGTTAATACGATATCCGTCCAATCTAATAATTCATCCGTTATTTGTTGGGATTTATGTGTGCACGTAATTCCTTTTTCTTTTAATGCAGTAATTGCATGATCGCTCGCTTGAACGTGAGGATGTGCAAAAACACCTGCAGACTGCACGGATACATTTTCCATTTTATGTTTTAATAACGCTTCCGCCATCGGACTACGACAAGTGTTTCCGGTACATACAAACAGAATGTTCATTTCGTACCTCCGTCTATACTCTTTCCTTTCAATATAACATAAATCGCTCGTTATTGTTACTAAAAACGGGGTAGATAGTTGACAAAAGGAGGGAAAAAGGAGTGGAATGGAGGGTGACTTTAGACGCATGTTGCTGTGGGAACTATTCGATTATGATTTACACATCGTTTTCATGTCATTTTTTGTGTCGTTTAAATAATTGGTAGAGTACATAGCTTTAAAAGAGAAAGTGTCCATATTTTTACGTTCGTACAGCTTCATCATCAAGTTGTTCTTAGACGTGGTTCGACTTAAGTTTTTGTTCGATTATTTTTAAAACGTTTATTGTTTAAAGAACTATCGTATATATTCCGAATAGGAGTAAAATCGCTCCCCCGACCATTTCGCTATACATACCGAATACGTTCGTCACTCTTTTTCCGATCATCATGCCGATACATGAAAGAAGCGAAGCGACAAAACCGATCATAGCGATCGCGAGAAACACGTGTACGTTTTGCAACCCAAGGCTAATACCGACAGGAAAACTGTCGAGACTGACGACGAAAGCGATCGTTAACAATTGGTAACGCTTACGAATCGTAAGCGGAAAGGTCTCTTCTTGTTGTAACGGGGACAATAACATATGTAAGCCGATTAAAAGAAGAATGACTCCGCTAAAAAACTGCGCAACTGAATGGACTTTTGAAGAGACGATGAAGCCGATCATGATGCCAAAAAGTGGGAGTAATAAATGAAACATGCCAAAAAGTATACTAATGAGTAATACGTGAAGTAGCCGTAATCGTTGCATACCAAGTCCTAAACTGACGCTAAAACCGTCTAATGCTAAAGCAAACGCCATGAAAAACAATGAACCGACCTCATAAAGTTGTCCGAGCACTGTTCGTCCTCCTCCACTTCGCTTGTACAATGTATGCGTGGTGGATTTCGTTTATGTCTTCATGGAAAGATTGACTGTACTATAGGAGATCGGTTAGATTGATCACACACTTTTCACAGGAAAACTTTCAACCTATTTCGACTTTTTGTCTACGTTCTATTATGTAGCAGCGTTTTCGTCTGTCTTTATTCGATCACTTTCGTTGCCGCTCGTGTTAATCGGTCGAGTAAGGCTGCCGTTTCGACCGATTCATCTGGTGCTTCACAAACGATCACGTCGATCTCACGTTCATTGTACGAACGGAGTAGGTCATACAGTTTTTGCATTTGGGCGGTACTTTTTGTACCTAACAGAGCGATCTTATTTGCGTTCGTTACGGTCGTCGTATCGTTCGTTAACATAACGGCCACTCGGCGACCAGCAAGTCGTTCTTCGTCGATCGTTCGTTGCAGTTTGTTTCGGTTCGTGACTAAAAGCAACGGTACGTCCGGTGCATAGTGAACGTATTTTTGACCGGGAGAGCGTGGCGACTCACCTACTTTACTATTTGTCGCGATGTGAACGTTGCCTACTACTCGTACAATGTCTCTCTCGGTTATTGCGCCAAGACGTAAAACAATCGGCACATCTTCAGTACAGTCAATGACGGTCGATTCAATTCCAATATCCGTATGACCGCCATCTAAAATAGCGGCAATTTTCCCATTTAAATCGTCCATGACATGTTGCGCACTAGTCGGGCTCGGACGTCCAGAAAGGTTCGCACTCGGCGCTGCAAGTGGAACTTGTACTTTTTCAAGTAACGATAACGTTATTTCATGACGTGGGATACGGATTCCGACAGTTGGTAATCCAGCAGTAACGTTCGGTGCTACGTGATTACTACTTGGCAACACATACGTAATCGGTCCCGGAGAAAACGTATCGATCAATGCCTCTACATATGGCCGCACATGTGTCACATAGCGCATCAGTTGCTCTTTCGATGCTACGTGAATGATGAGCGGATTATCTTGTGGTCTTCCTTTTGCGGCAAAAATTTTTCGAACTGCCTGTTCATTCGTTGCATCAGCTGCGAGACCGTATACAGTCTCGGTAGGAATGGCGACGACTTCGCCTCGTTTTAAATATGTAGCTGCTGTCGTAATGCTTTTTGTCCGTTCAGTTTCTGTCGTTCGTAACATTTTTGTGTTCATTCGTTTTTACCCTCATTTCTCCATATACAAGTGTATCAAATCCGTCTCTATAATTTCTATTTGAACGGGTTATATGTCGGATGTTATTTTGAAAATATATTCAGTCGATCCGTTTCAAAAACAAGTAAAAACGCTCTCGCCGAATTATTTGCCGACGAGAGCGTTCTTGAGTTTTCTAAGGAGAACTATAAAAAGTGACGATGTCGTAATAAGTGTAGGATGCAGTTCATAATGAATAAATGACTTTACGATGTGCTTACGACTCGTTTCCACACGATTTATTTACGTATATAGCAACTAATTTGCATATTTGTATGACCACCAATGACCTTTCCGATCTACTTTCTCCTTGAAGACATCTAGTCCGTCCACTTGCAAGGAAAAACGTAACGATTCTAACAACAAGTCTGTGACAGGCTGTTCACTATGTGCATAAATAACAGAAGCGTTCTTCCCACGTGCAAACTGCAAAATGTATTCAAGTAAGAGAGGAAGTTTCATCGCTTGTTCGCGAACGATATATAATTGTTTTAACCAGTAAACGCCGTCCGTCTCGATCTGCTCTAATTCAAAGAAACCGATGATTTTCCCGTCCGTTTCAACGATGTAGCATGCTTGTTGTAATACGCCAATTGCAATTTCGTTCGTCTTCGCAAACTGTTCCAGTCGCTCCATTGATACGTCTCTTGCCTCTATCAGTTTCATTTTCCCACCTCTAGCAAATCTTTTTAGTAGTTTATGTAGCTCATACGTAAATTATGATAGTCCAAGCCATTCTAGGAGGAAAAATTTCACTTCGACTTCCTCTTGTTCCTCATCTTCAAACTCTGCCTCTTCCGCTTGAGCGACCGTTTCCTCATTCGAGAAATCGATAAAACAGAGCGGGGGAAAGAGTACACACCACCAATTTGTTCCATCACCCGCTCCGAGGGTAATTAAAACCGCTTCATAACTTCCCGCCGGATAAAATAAATTGCCGTATACTTTGTCCGGAAATAAAATGTCACGTCCATATTCAACAGAAGACGTCATGGAAACTCCTTCTTCTTGCAACGTCCTTTTAACGATCGTTTCTAACTCTGGTACATGGTCTTCAATCATGTTACGTGCATGTTCTATATGATCAATATCATGAACGAGTTCCGTAATATAATCGCGAACACGGTCCCGAACGAGTAACTTTATCCGTTGGTCTTCCTCCGTATCGCTATTTGCTAAAATACGTAACCGAATCGCTTCATCCGGAATCATTTCATGTAACATCATCGAATTTGCTCGGTCGTGTACACTCGATGTAATCGTAAAAACGAATAAAATAAATAAACAAAGAATCGCTCGCTTCACCATTCGTATCCCCTCTACCGTTTCGTTTTTAATCATTATGGACAGAGAGGAGCCGTTTCATACGAAGGAATAACCTTTCTTTTTACGTTTATGCTTTTTTTGTACGAGCATGTTGAAAACTGTTACTACCCGGTCACAGCAAATACGATTCGATCATTTCCATTTATATCTTTATACGTCGTACAAGTTTGCACGCCTAAGTTGTTTCGTAACATCGCTTCAACCGCTTCTTTTTGACGATAACCGATTTCGAAAAAAATTCGCTGATTTTTTTGTGCTTGCATTTGCTTTATGTCAAGGACGATTTGTTCATAGGCAGCTAATCCGTCATTTGCCGCAAAGAGTGCGATTTCTGGGTCGAATTGCACGACTGTATCTGCTAAGCTTTCTCGTTCCGTTTCGGCAATGTACGGTGGGTTCGCGACGATATAGTCTAATTCGATTTTTCTTTCGATTAGTGGCGTTAAATAACTCCCGTGTAAAAACTTCACATTCGCACCGAGCGCGCTGGCGTTTTTCTTCGCCACTTCAAGTGCTGCTAGAGAAATGTCCGTTGCATACAAAGTAGCGTTTGGTAGTTCTAAGGCGAGCGTAATCGCAATGATGCCACTACCTGTACCGATATCGACGATCGTTACATTTCTTTTCGGAAGCATCTCCCTCACATCGGCAATTACTTTCTCGATGAGTTCTTCCGTCTCCGGACGAGGGATTAGGACGTCTTCGTTGACAAAAAATTTTCGTCCGTAAAAAAATGCTTCCTTCGTTATATGTTGCACGGGAATCCCTAATGTCGCATGGCGTTTAATCGCCTTCTTAAACTTTGTAACGACATGTTCAGGAAGTTGCTCTCGCATCGATGCATAAAATTGGTCGCGACTTTTACGTGTATAAAACTGCAATAAAATTTCCGCTACTACTCGTTCCCGCCGATGTTTTTCTAAAAAAGAAAAAGCCCATTGTAGGACTTTATATTGAATCATTTAATCACCTATTTGTTCGAGCTTTTTCGTCTGTTCATCTAATAAAAGAGCTTCGATTAGTTCGTCTAATGCACCCTCTAAAATTTGCTCTAGTTTTTGTACGGTGTAACCGATGCGGTGGTCCGTCACGCGACTTTGCGGATAATTGTACGTACGAATTCGCTCTGAACGATCACCTGTACCAACTGCTGATTTACGTGTTTCATCGTATTCTGCTTTCGCTTCCTGTTGATATTTATCGTACAGTCGTGCCCGTAACACTTTAAAAGCTTTTTCGCGGTTTTTTATTTGCGACTTTTCATCTTGACATGAAACGACGATTCCAGTCGGTAAGTGCGTTAATCGTACAGCGGAGTCAGTCATATTTACGTGCTGTCCACCTGCCCCACTTGCACGGTACGTATCAATTTTTACGTCTTCGTTACGAATTTCTACGTCGACTTCTTCTGCCTCGGGTAAAACTGCAACAGTCGCCGTGGACGTATGAACTCGTCCTTGCGCTTCCGTTTCCGGTACACGTTGGACGCGGTGCGCTCCGTTTTCAAATTTCAAGCGCGAATAGGCCCCGTTACCGTGAATCATAAAAATAACTTCTTTAAAGCCACCCATGTCGGACGTGTGCGCTTCGATTACTTCTGTGCGCCAACGATTCGCTTCAGCATATCGTGTATACATCCGGTATAAATCACCAGCAAAGATGGCTGCTTCATCTCCACCGGCTGCTGCACGAATTTCCATAATGACGTTCTTTTCATCGTTCGGATCTTTCGGAATTAAGAGCAGTTTAATTTTTTCTTCTAATTGCTCATTTTTTTCTGTTAATTCACTAATTTCTAAGCGAACCATTTCTTCCATTTCCGCATCTAAGTCATCTGCTAACATCTCTTTTGCGCCTTGTAATTCTTCCGTTGTCTTACGGTAGTCACGATACGTCATTACTGTTTCTTCTAAATTAGCTTGCTCTTTTGAATATTCACGTAGTTTATTCGGATCACTAATGACTTCCGGATCACTAAGTAATTCATTTAGCTTATTGTAACGATCTTCGATCGATTGCAATCGCTCTAACATGACGTACACCTCATTTCCTCTCGTTTAACTCTATCTACTTTTAGTATACACGATTCAACATTTTTACAAATAAAAAACAGGCATATCGCTGCCTGATTTTTATCGGTGTCATGTTACGATTCCGTTTTTCGAGTTCTTGTTGCATTACTTCATGTTGTATTTTCTCTTGAAACGGTCGATACGGCCACCAGCACGGTCTTCACGTTGCTTACCAGTGTAGAATGGATGTGTATCAGAGCTAATTTCGACACGAATAACTGGATATTCGTTTCCATCTTCCCATTCCATCATTTCATCCGACGTTCTCGTTGAACCACTTAAAAATTTATAGTTCGAACTCGTATCAAGGAAGATAACTTTCTGATACTCTGGATGTATGCCTTTCTTCACGTCTTCCACCTCTTTTGTATAATAATATTTATTTCATAATAATTTAACGTGTAAACAATTTTTATATACCTCACAACAAGATATTATAACAGTATAAAATTATGATTGCAAGTTCCTTCGATAAACGTTTTCGTGCAACAATTGGAAACCATATTTCTTGCTAGATGAAATGTTTATTTATTGCGTTCCCTGTAAAGTTTGTCATAACAATATCATTTTTTTACGGCATATTTGTATCGGGTTTCTTTTTAGCGAAAGAGATAGTGATACGTTCCGCTTGTAAAATACAGGCGAACGATGAGGACACGGATTGGAAGCGTGACTAAGGATGTTTTTACGTTTTCTTCACATGTAACCCTTTACTCTTCATTTCTTCATCTACCGATTGGAAAAATTCTTCATTCGTCTTCGTGTTTTTAATCCGACGTAAAAACCGCTCCGTAAAGTCGTGCGAGTCTTGCATCGTTTTACGAATCATCCACATTTTTTCTAAATGATCTTTTGAGACGAGCAATTCTTCTTTTCGTGTTCCTGAACGTAAAATATCGATCGATGGGAAAATACGTCGTTCCGCTAAACTACGATCTAAATGGAGTTCCATATTTCCTGTTCCTTTGAATTCTTCATAAATAACGTCATCCATGCGGGAACCTGTATCGATAAGCGCAGTTGCTAAAATCGTTAAGCTGCCACCCTCTTCAATGTTACGAGCTGCACCGAAAAATCGTTTCGGACGATGAAAAGCAGCCGGATCAATTCCACCGGATAACGTTCGACCGCTCGGTGGAATGACTAAGTTGTAAGCGCGAGCAAGTCGAGTAATACTGTCCATTAAGACGACGACGTCCTGTTTATGTTCGACAAGGCGCATCGCACGCTCTAAGACGAGTTCAGATACTTTTATATGGTTTTCTGGTAATTCATCGAACGTCGAGCTAACGACATCGACATCTGGGTGAACAGAACGTTCGATATCTGTCACTTCCTCCGGACGTTCGTCTACGAGTAAGATGATTAGTTTTGATTCCGGGTGATTTTCCGTAATGCTATTAGCGATTTCTTTTAAAAGCATCGTTTTTCCCGCTTTCGGTGGTGCAACGATTAAACCACGTTGCCCGAAACCGACCGGTGTCATTAAATCCATAATACGGGTCGATATATTCGACGGTTTATGTTCTAATTTCATGCAACGATTCGGATAAAGCGCTGTTAACGCTGGGAAATGGACACGCTCTTTCGCCGCTTCCGGGTTGTCACCGTTAACCGCATCGACGTGTAATAGTCCGTAATAACGTTCGTTTTCTTTCGGTGGACGTACTTTCCCTGACACTTTATCTCCATTTCTTAAGTCGAAACGGCGAATTTGTGATGCCGAAATGTAAATATCTTCAGCACTTGGGGAATAGTTAATCGGGCGCAAGAAACCGAAACCTTCTGATGGAATAATTTCTAACACGCCATCCATAAACAAATACCCATCTTTTTCGGCTTGCGCTTTTAAGATTGCAAAAATTAATTCTTTTTTCGTCAGTTTCGCATAATAGGAAACTTTATATTCTCGTGCTAACGTATACAGTTCTTTCAACGTTAGCTCTTCCAACCGAGAAATTGTAACATCTGACACTTCTTACCACACCTATTCATTATATTTTTAAAACATGTAGACGTATCGTTGCGAATGAAACGAGCAAACAAAATAGTGTTGGGACATATATATTTTGTTATATGTAGTCGCATTTGAAATGGTAATTACATGAGACATTAAACGTTCCATGTCTGTTTAAAATGAGGATTAAAAGAGAGATGTAAATTACGTGTTCATAAATAAAAGCAATCCATTACTTTCGTGAACGTTTTCCTTTTTTCACCTTTCATCATACATGTTTCTATAGCGATATTCAACTATACGAGTTATAGTTTTATCGAAACAGAAAACGGGAATGGCGCAGTGCGCCAAACCGTTAATCTTTTAAGACGAGTTTCGGCTTCTTCTTTAAACTATGTTCGCCATAAATGAAACGAACTGTTCCACTTTTTGCACGCATGACGACTGTGTCTGTCGTCGCTCGGTGTCCTTTATATTGAACGCCTTTTAATAACTCGCCATCTGTCACACCTGTCGCAGCAAAAATAGCATCATCACCAGCACAAAAGTCATCCATATAAAAAACTGTATCCATATCCGTTATCCCCATCTTTTTACAACGTTCAATTTCGGCATCGTTTGTCGGGTGCAATTTCCCTTGAATTTCGCCACCTAAACATTTTAACGCTACTGCAGCGAGCACTCCTTCCGGTGCACCACCGATTCCGAATAAAACGTCGACACCTGTCTGATCGAACGCTGTGTTCATCGCACCGGCAACGTCTCCATCTTGAATTAATTTAATACGTGCACCTGCTGCCCGAATTTCTTTAATCAGTTCCTCGTGACGTGGACGTTGTAGAACGACCGCAACGACATCTTCGACATCTTTATTTTTCGCTTTCGCTACTGCTTTTAAATTGTCGATGACCGGCGCATTAATATCGACGTGTCCAACCGCTTCGGGGCCGACTGCAATTTTCTCCATATACATATCCGGAGCATGGAGTAAATTACCACCATCGGCAATTGCAATGACGGATAATGCATTCCAAGACCCACGTGCAACGATGCTCGTTCCCTCTAACGGATCGACCGCAACGTCGACGAGTGGACCATCGCCTGTTCCTAACTTTTCGCCGATATAAAGCATCGGTGCTTCGTCCATTTCTCCCTCACCGATGACGACTGTCCCACGCATCGGAATCGTGTCAAATACAGTACGCATTGCATTCGTTGCTGCGTCGTCCGCTTCATTTTTATTGCCGCGTCCCATCCATCGTGCCGATGCAAGTGCCGCCGCCTCCGTCACACGGACTAACTCCATCGTTAAACTTCTTTCCAAATCGTTACACTCTCCTCTTTACATCTTCTACTGTATGCCATTCTGCTTTATGTTCAGCTTCTTCTGTCGTTACTTCCTCTTCAAAAATCGTTGCACCGAGGTTCGCTAACTTTTCCGTCATATTTTCATAACCACGTTCAATATGATAAATATCGTAAATTTCTGTCCTTCCACTCGCAATTAAACCAGCCGTTACGAGAGCTGCACCGGCCCGTAAATCGGTCGCACGAACTTTCGCACCTTTTAGTCGTGTCGGACCGTTTATAATCGCTGCATTCCCTTCTACTTTTGCGTCGGCATTCATTTTCGTAAACTGATGAATATGTTTAAACCGCGCTGTATAAATCGTATCGGTTATGATACTCGTACCTTCTGCTTGTGTTAAAAGAGCGGAAAATGGTTGTTGTAAATCTGTTGGAAATCCAGGATAGACGAGTGTTTTTATATCGGCGCTCTTTAACTGTTTTGCTTGACGAATGAATAGTTGCTCATCATTTTGTTCGACGTCGACTCCAATCTCGCGCAGTTTAGCAATGAGTGACTCTAAATGTTCAGGGATGACGTTATCGATCGTGACATCTTCTCCTTGTGCCGCAGCCATAATTGCATACGTTCCTGCTTCAATCCGATCTGGAATAATAGTATGTGTACATCCGTGCAAGGAATCAACGCCTTCGATCCGGATAATATCAGTACCAACACCTTTAATTTTCGCCCCCATATTCGTTAACAATGTCGCAACATCGATAATTTCCGGTTCCTTTGCAGCGTTTTCAATCGTCGTTTTCCCTTTTGCTAACACTGCCGCTAACATAATATTAATCGTTGCTCCGACACTGACAACGTCTAAATAAATGCGGGCACCTGTCAGTTCTTTCGCTTCGATATGGATCATGCCATCTTCATGACGGACTGTAGCACCTAATGCCTCAAACCCTTTAATATGTTGGTCGATCGGACGTGGGCCTAAAAAGCAACCTCCCGGTAAACCGAGTGTCGCACGTTTGAATTTTCCTAACATCGCGCCCATAAAGTAGTACGATGCACGAAGCTTTTTCACTTTTCCGTTCGGTAGTGGTTGGAAGGTAATCGTCGAGGGATCTATATGCACTAATTGTGCGGATTCCTTTTGTACACTCGCACCAATATCTTCTAAAATGGAGCGCAACGTTTCCACATCGGAAATGTTCGGTAACCCGTCAATCGTTACCGTTGAATCTGCAAGTATTGCAGCTGGAAATAAGGCAACGGCACTATTTTTCGCACCGTTTACGCGGACGGTTCCACGAAGTTTGCGCCCACCTTCTATTACTATTTTTCTCACTTTCATCCCTCACTTTGCAAGCTATCCCATTTTATCGATTCATTCATCTATGATGTCAGCTTATTCGTTCGCACGTTCCCAGTCGCTTAAAAATTGTTCGATTCCTCGATCTGTTAATGGATGCTCCACTAACTTCGTTAATACGTTGTACGGTACTGTCGCAATATGTGCCCCATACGTTGCAGCATCCGTTACGTGGAGTGGATGACGAATGGAAGCAGCGATAATTTCTGTTTCAATCGCAAACTGATCAAAAATGTGAGCGATCGTTTCGATTAAATCCATCCCGTTATGACCGATATCGTCGAGTCTACCTAAAAACGGCGATACGTATGTCGCACCCGCACGGGCGGCTAACAATGCTTGATTAGCATTAAAAATGAGCGTCACATTCGTTTCGATATTTTCCTCACTAAAAACTTTAACAGCCTTTAACCCCTCTAACGTCATCGGTACTTTAATCGTAATGTTCGGGGCAATTTTTGCTAATTCGCGGCCCTCTTCAATCATCCCCGGTGCATCTTCAGCGATTACTTCTGCACTGACAGATACATTACCAACGACGTTTACAATCTCCTTTAAACGATCGTGAAACGACACGCCCTCTTTCGCGACAAGCGACGGGTTCGTCGTTACCCCTGCCAAGACGCCTAATTCATGAGCGGCTCGTATTTCCTCTATGTTCGCACTATCGATAAAAAACTTCAAGCCGATATTCTCCTTTCATAAAGACTTACCGTACATTCTCTATATTCAACGTATGTAAAATCGTGATGATAGAGTGGAAAAAAGGCGTTCAGTTTGACCTTTACGCCTTTTGTGAAGAACCAAATTCACGCATTTTTCCAATGACCGTTTCTTTGATCGCCTCACGACCTGGACCCATATATTTACGTGGATCGTACACTTCTTTATCTTCGTTTAAAACTTCACGAATTTTCTTCGTTTGCATCATTTGGTTCTCTGTATTTACGTTAATTTTTGCCGTACCTAAAGAAATTGCCCGTTGAATATCTTTTAACGGAATACCTGTTCCCCCATGTAAAACGAGCGGTACACCTGTTAAATGCATAATTTCTTCCATCTGTTCAAAACCGAGTTTCGGCTCCCCTTTATACGGACCGTGAACGGAACCTAACGCTGGTGCAAAACAGTCGACTTTCGTTTCGCGAACGAGCTGGTCACACTCTGATGGAATAGCGTACATCGCTTCTGCATCATCGACGACGAGGTCGTCTTCTTCGCCGCCGATTCGTCCTAATTCTGCTTCTACAGAAACACCATGAATATGAGCAAGCTCAACGACTTTTTTCGTATTAGCGATATTTTCTTCTAACGGTAAATGCGAACCGTCATACATAACGGACGAAAAGCCAGCGTGAATTGCTTCAGCACACTTTGCAAAGCTTGAACCGTGATCGAGGTGAATCGCCACAGGAACAGTCGTTCCATACTCCTCCATTAACGCTTTAACCATCGCAACGACGACTTTAAATCCACCCATGTACCGTCCCGCACCTTCAGAAACACCTAAAATGACCGGTGAACGTTCTTCTTCCGCTGCTTGTAAAATAGCTTGCGCATATTCGAGGTTATTTACGTTAAATTGTCCAACTGCATACTTTTCATCTTTCGCTTTGTTTAACATTTCCGTCATAGAAACTAATGGCATAGAAAACAGCTCCTTTTCATCATATTAAGTAATATATTATAAGAATACCAATACGACTATATACGTGCAACTTGTTATAGGCGATTGTCATTTATTTTTAAACGTTGCACGTACATGCAGAACCTTTCTTTTTTAAAAACATTCTCGTCGTAAGTGAATACTTTTTCGTTTATCGTGTTTTCGTCGTATCGTAACGAAGTGACACGACCGCTTCGACGAACCCAGCAAAAAGTGGATGTGCTTTCGTCGGACGCGATTTAAATTCCGGATGATATTGACAGGCGACGAACCACGGATGATCGTTCAATTCGATCGCTTTTATATCTGTTTCTTTTTTACCAATTGCCGAAACGATTAATCCTGCTTTTTCTAACTGCTCTTTATATTGCGCATTTATTTGATAGCGGTGACGATGACGCTCTTCCGTTTGCTCCATATCGTTATACGTCTTTTTCACTTTCGTTCCATCAACGAAATGGACTGGATAAGCACCGAGCCGTAGTCCATCGTTTACTTGCTCTACTTTTGTACCGTTATATTCTTCAATTAACGTAACGACTGGATGTGGAGTATCGGCAACAATTTCCGTCGAATGCGCATCTTTTAAACCGACGACGTTGCGCGCGAATTCAACCGCCGCAAGTTGCATACCGAGACAGACACCGAAAAATGGGATACGTTTTTCCCGTGCATATTGGATCGCCGCAATTTTTCCGTCACTCCCTCGCGAACCGAAGCCACCAGGAACGACGATACCGTCTACTTTCTTTAACGCCTCATACAGTTCCTCTTCTGACAATTTCTCCGAATCGATCCAATGAATCGATATGTCCGTATCGAAAGAAAAACCTGCATGTTTTAGCGACTCGACGATCGATAAATACGCATCCGGTAACTCGACATATTTTCCGACGATACCGACTTCGATCGTGCGCGATAAGTTACGTACTTTTTCTACAAGTTTTTTCCACTCTGTCATATCCGCTTCTTTCTGTTCGAGTCCGAGGTGAGAACAGACGAGATCATCAAAATGTTGCGCCTGCAATGCAAGTGGAATGTCGTACAACGTATCCGCATCGACCATTTCAATCACTGCTTCTTTATCCGTATCACAAAATAATGCGATTTTTTCTTTCGTCTCCTCGCTAATTGGATGTTCCGAGCGTAAGACGATTGCGTCTGGTTGAATGCCGAGAGAACGTAATTCCTTTACACTATGTTGTGTTGGCTTCGTTTTGATCTCACCTGCTGCTTTTATATATGGGACGAGGGTACAATGGATGTACATAACATCGTTTCGTCCGATATCGCTTTTTATTTGACGAATCGCTTCTAAAAACGGTAACGATTCGATGTCGCCGACCGTTCCACCGATTTCCGTAATGACGACATCTGCTTTCGTCGCTTTCCCAGCTTTATATACTTGGTCTTTAATTTCATTTGTAATGTGCGGAATAACTTGAACTGTCGCCCCTTTATAAGCTCCGCGACGTTCTTTATCGATGACGCTCGAATATACTTTTCCCGTCGTGATGTTACTAAATTTATTTAAATTAATGTCAATAAATCGCTCGTAATGTCCTAAGTCTAAGTCCGTCTCTGCACCGTCTTCTGTAACGAACACTTCTCCGTGTTGATACGGACTCATCGTACCAGGGTCCACGTTAATATACGGATCAAATTTTTGCAACGTTACTTTTAAGCCGCGATTTTTGAGCAAACGGCCAAGTGATGCAGCTGTAATTCCTTTTCCTAACGATGACACTACCCCGCCAGTTACAAAAATATATTTCGTCAATTTTGTACCCTCTTTCTTTTCCTATTTATTTTCGCTTTATTTTATGTGACAATACATATTTTTTACATAAATAATAAATGCGCTTCCCGCAGGGGAAACGCATAGAAGTTTACGCAAATTTATTGAATAGCCCAATAAAAATTCTACTCATTATATGAAAAAAAGTCAAGACTTCTAGGAGGCGACGTAAAATGTTTTCACATCCTTGACTATCGAAGATAGGACTATGAATGAGTGCACAATGCGAAAGAAATAATTTTATTAAAACTAGAGCATCTATAACGATTTTGAAAACAGACTTCTTTGTGCAAATTATCACATTTTCGGAAACTTCTGTTTTCTTTTCATTATAAAACAGTTTTTTTAATGTGTTCATCAACAGATGAAAGCCGTCGTGCTCGACTAATTCATTACGATATTTCAATTATAGTTACGCTTCCTCATCTATGAGTAAATCAACTTCGTCCTCAAATTGTTCTTCGTCCTCTTCATACAATTTTTCTTCGCCTAATTCGGCATATTCTTCGTCAACTAGCTCATCGTCTGCATCCAATTCATCCTCGTCTTCTAAAGAACGTTTCCGTGATTCAGCTAACGCTTTTTCGCTCGTCTGATCAACCGGATACCAGCGCTTTAATCCCCAAAGGTTTGAGCCGAGTGTCGTAAAACGACCGTCGATATTTAAATCGGTATAAAATCGTGCGAGTAGATCTCCTTTTTCCGTCTCCGAAAATTGTTTATATGCTGCAACTTTATCGAACAATTCGAGAAAGTTTAATTCTTTCTTTTCATCGGTTAAAACAGCATTGGCAACCTCGATCATCGACATTTTTTCAATTTGCTCTTTCGAATAATTTTTCATGCCCATTTTCATGCACTTCCTTTACTTTTTATATAGTATGTATATCATCATTTTTATTTCATCATTCAGTGTTTTTTTATTTGGTAAAAACACGTTTATAACATTATAAATATGTGTCATGAAATTATGATATATTTTCCTCTAAATTAGTCAAGAAAAAAGCAATATTTTTGGGCAAAAAATTACATGTATATAAATCCATTTTATTTGCAAACAAAAAAACGCTCTTCCACCAATGAATAATTAAATTATTCAACGGATGAAAGAACACTTTTTACACGTATACATTGTCTCGATTTACATTACATATTGCGTCGATATTTTCCACCGATTTCATAAAGTGCTGCACAGACAACTTCTTTTGCACTTCTATTATGACCTAAATGAATCACTTCAGCACCACTCACTTGCAACAGACGACGCATCATCACTATCGAACAGACTTGAAGCTGTTACGATTCTCACTGGATGTGTTGGTTGCAACAGTTCATGACGATTCATAGTTAGCTTCCTCGCATATTACTCGTATCGTCAAAAGTTCATAATAATAAACATTGCGTTTATAATTGGTTGAAAGCTGTCTACGATACAAAACTCACACTTGTTTCGCCGTAAAAACGCAGTTATATTTCATATTTTGTGGTGGACTTTATACAGTTTTGCAAAAAGTAACTTTAGTGTTTCAAGTTTCGGCTTGGATCCTCAACACGATTGAGTGCTTTGCTGTTTCTGTTTCAAATTTGTCACTCGATCCTATACAGAATCGCAGAAAACCCCCATCCTGTTTCAAATCCAGAGCACAATCACAACAGAATCGCAGAAAACCACCATCCTGTTTCAAATCCAGAGCACAATCACAACAGAATCGCAGAAAACACCCATCCTGTTTCAAATCCAGATCACGATCACAACAGAATCGCAGAAAACCACCATCCTGTTTCAAAATCAGCTCAAGATCACAACAGAATTGGGGAAAACTGCTTTCCTGTTTCAAAGTCCGCTAAAGATCACAACAGAATCACAGAAAACCACCATCCTGTTTCAAATCCAGATCACGATCACAACAGAATCGCAGAAAACCACCATCCTGTTTCAAATCCAGATCACGATCACAACAGGTTCGGCCAAAACCGCTTCCCTGTTTCAATATCCACCTCCGATCACAACAGGAGCGGAAAAAGTCGCTTTAGTGTTTCATTTTTCATGGTGGATCCTATACAGTTTTGTAAAAATGCATCTGACTGTTCTCGGCAAGCGCAGCACTACCACAGTTCCTACAAAACTGTTGTATATCGCTACTTTCATATTTTTTCCCCATCCTCGCATGTTAACTTCACTGCACACGGAAGCTCCATGCGATGACTGTCCTGACATAGGAGAATCTTACCTACAATGTACTTCTAAAAATGGTCCGCACTATTTTCCATCACCTTTTATAGTTGTTCTTCATTCTTTCTATGAGCAATGTGTGACTCATCGATGTGTAACATATTTAAAATCGTTTTCGTCTGCAATTGAATATATTCATCGAGTGTAAATGTTCGTTGTAATAACCAGCGACGAAATCCCCACATTTGACCTTGGACGAAAATGTTATTGACGATTACTTCGATCTCTTTCTCCGTAAACGTATGTGCAACGAGTGGCATAATCGCCTGTTTAAATAGTTGCACCATATCACGTTCTTGTTGTAAAACGATGTCGCGTTTTTCTGTCGGTAGCGACTTTATTTCTTGGTATAAAATGAGCACTTCTTCTTGCATTTCGTCCATGAGGCGGAAATAGTGGTCGATCATAGCGATTATATTTGTAACAGACGGCTCCGACTTTTCAATGATCGCTTGGAGATGTTCGTACACGTAATCGTTAATCGCTTCATAGACGAGGAAGAGAACGTCTTCTTTCGTACGGACGTATTCGTAAAGTGTCCCGATACTAAAGCCTGCTTGTTCTGCGATTTCCCGAGTCGTCGTTCGATGAAAACCTTTTTGTTTAAACAAATAAATCGCACTTTGAATAATTTGTGCCCGACGTTTAGCAACTAATGTCACATCTTTAATCGATGATTGTACGGACGTTGAACGCATGCATATACCCTCCTTTGGCAAAACAATTTTATCGTTATGTGAAATGATTTGCCCTGTCCAACTATTCCGTCACGGATCGTCCGATGACGAGTCGTTGAATTTCGTTCGTCCCCTCGTAGATTTGTGTAATTTTCGCATCGCGCATAAACCGTTCTACTGGATAGTCTTTCGTATAGCCATACCCACCGAAAATTTGCACTGCTTCTACCGCATGGCGCATCGCTGCATCGCTTGCATACAGTTTTGCCATCGCTGACGCTATGCCGTAATCGTGACCGTTACTTTCGAGCCAAGCTGCACGATACGTTAAAAGGCGTGCTGCTTCTGTTTCTGTCGCCATGTCGGCTAATTTAAACGAAACACCTTGATTTTCCGCAATCGATTTGCCAAATTGTTTACGCTCTTTCGCATATTGGATCGCATGATCGAGCGAACCTTGACTAATACCGACTGCTTGTGCAGCGATGCCACTTCTTCCACCATCGAGTGTCCGCATCGCAATCGTAAACCCTTCTCCTTCGTTTCCGAGTACGTTTTGTTTAGGGATTCGGCATTGGTCAAAAATCATTTCTGCTGTAGGTGAAGAGCGAATGCCGAGCTTTTCTTCCGTTTTTCCAAATGTAAGTCCTGGTATATCTTTTTCTACGATGAAAGCGGAAATGCCGCGATGTTTCGCCGATTCATCTGTTTTTGCAAAGACGACGTATATGTCGGCCTCTCCACCGTTTGTAATCCACACTTTGTTCCCATTTAAGACGTAGTCGTCTCCTTCTTTTTTCGCTGTCGTTTGCATCGAGGCGACATCGCTTCCTGCACTAGGTTCAGATAGAGCAAATGCCCCGAGTGCTTCTCCTGTTGCGAGTCGTTTTAAATAGGTCGTTTTTTGTTCTTCGGTACCGTAAGCAAAAATAGGCCAACTTGCTAACGATATATGCGCGGACAACGTCACGCCAGTTGAAGCACAAACGCGCGATAATTCTTCAACAGCAATGACGTAACTAACGTAGTCTGAACCGATTCCTCCATACTTTTCTGGCCACGGAATACCGGTGAGACCTAATTCCGCCATTTTATTAAAAATATCTCTGTCAAATCGTTCTTCTTCATCTCGTTCTTTTGCTGTCGGAGCTACTTCATTTAACGAAAAGTCGCGCACCATTTGTCGTAACATCGTCTGTTCATCTGTCAATTGAAAATGCATCGTTTCACCTTCTTTCGTATTATTGCAACAATCGTTTTGCGATGACGATTCGTTGTACTTCGTTCGTCCCTTCGTAAATTTCCGTCACTTTCGCATCCCGAAAGAAACGTTCGACATCGTAGTCTTTCGTATATCCGTACCCACCTAACACTTGCACTGCTTCAATCGCTACTTTGCGCGCCGTTTGAGCTGCGAGCAATTTTGCCATCGACACCTCTTTTATACATTTTTGCTCGCGTTCAATCATTTGTGCTGCTCGATAGACGAGCAGCTTTGCCGCTTCGACTTCTGTTTTCATATCGGCAAGTTTAAAGGAGATCGCTTGTTGCTGGGCGATCGGCTTTCCGAATTGTACGCGTTCTTTTGCATATTGTGCCGCTAGTTGAAATGCTCCCTCAGCAATACCGAGTGCTTGGGCAGCGATCCCAATTCGACCGATATTTAAGTTTGCCATCGCAATTTGAAAGCCTGCACCCTCTTGACCGAGAAGTTGATCGTGCTGGACATGACAACGGTCAAACTGTAGCGCCACCGTACTCGTACCGTGGAGTCCCATTTTTTGCTCATTTTTGCCGATCGCAAGCCCCTCATTCGTCCGCTCGACGATAAATGCGCTAATGCCATCCGCTCCTGATGCACCATTCGTTCGCGCGAACGTGATGAACGTATGTGCTTCGTTACCGTTCGTAATGAACAATTTTTCGCCATCTAATATATACGCATCATCCGTTTTTCTTGCCCGTAAAGCGATACTTTTTGCATCCGAACCTGCTTGTGCTTCCGTTAAGGCGAAAGCACCGATATATTCACCTGAAGCTAACTTCGGCAAATACGTTTCCTTTTGTTGTTTCGTTCCGAACAATAAAATGGGATTCGTCCCTACAGACGTATGCACCGACAAGATGACACCGAGTGCGGGACTTATTTTCGATAGTTCGTGAATGACGAGAATGTACGACGTAAAATCTAGCCCGCTACCGCCGTACTTTTCTGGAATTGGAATTCCCATGAAGCCGAGCTCGCCCATCTGTTTTATCACATCATAAGGAAATGCTCCCCGTTCCATTTGCGGTACAGCTCGCTTCACTTCGTTTTCAGCAAATTCGCGTGCTACTTGTTGAATCATTTTTTGTTCGTCTGTTAATTGAACGTCCATACGCCCCATTCCTTTCTTGTAAACTCCTCTTTTAGCGAGCGACATATTGTAAAACTTATACGTTATCTTTATAGGAAGCGTAGCTAATAGCGTGGCGGTTTAGGTATGTTTTTTAGAGTATCTGTCGTAAAAATATAGTCATCTTACATTGTTTAAATAGAAAATAAAATGTGATCATTTGCCTGTTGTTTACGTGTACGTATAAAAACCACGCCCGGATTTTTTTCCGTACCAACCTGCTTGGACGTATTGGCGTAAAAGTGGACATGGACGGTATTTTGGATCATTAAACCCTTCATACAACACTTCCATAATGTA
>DATGRY010000142.1:0-7670 GCA_035303165.1 Pseudogracilibacillus sp. | reverse complement strand
AATCGTTTCACTAAAAAAAACCATTTTGTCAATCATAATATCATCGGCGGATACTTGTGCCGCAGTTACGACGATCGTTTCATCGAATTTATTTTCTAGTTCCATATTAATTTCATAACGTTCTTCGTTCCAACGATGATTCGTTACCTTTACGATCTCGGTCATTTTTGCCTTTAAAACATTACTATCCACTAATTCTTTGTCGATTTCTGTCGTTTCTCTCGTCTCCTCTTCATCTATTTCCTCCTCATCGTCACTTTCTGTTTTTTCATTCGTATCGACAGCTAATACTTCTTTTTCTTCGATGCCACTATTACCAAAATTAAAGCTACAGCCGACTAACATGATAGCAACTAAAAACGTAAACCATAGAAGTAAACGTTGCACATTTTCCCCCCCTTGTCACGAATCGACCATATTATACAAAAATCCATTTTATGCTTCAATACTATTTTTAGAAATTGAGTAGCGATTACTATACGGATTTTGTTGAGCTTAGGCGTATTGCCCTTTATACGTAACGTCAAGAGGTAATAGTTAGTGAAAGAAGCCTAGTATATTTGTATCTTATTATTTATAAAAAACTGTAGACACCCCCAATAGAATAGAGCCGTAATACTCCATGAAAACGCAGCATAGCAAAGTGGCTCATAAACCATTTATAAGGAGGGTAACGGAAGTTCATTCGCCTTTACGATAAAATCATCAAGCGATGTCGACACGATATTTACGTACCTTTGTCGCTTACGTAAAAACTGCCGTTACGAAGTGAAGAGAAAACACCAATAAAATAAATAAACCTTGCCACAACAATGTGTAGCAAGGTTCATATTAACAATTAACCGATAGATCCTTCCATCTCGTATTTCATGAGACGGTTCATTTCTACCGCATACTCCATCGGAAGTTCACGAGTAAATGGCTCGATAAAGCCCATAACGATCATATCTGTCGCTTCTTGTTCTTCTAAACCACGGCTCATGAGATAGAATAATTGTTCTTCAGATACTTTAGAAACCCGTGCTTCGTGCTCTAACGAAATGTTATCATTGTAAATTTCGTTGTACGGAATTGTATCTGACTTTGACTCATTATCTAAAATGAGCGTATCACATTCAATGTTCGCACGTGCACCATCCGCTTTTCGACCGAAGTGAACGATTCCACGGTACGTAACGTTTCCACCATCTTTCGAAATTGACTTCGATACGATAGAGGAAGACGTATCTTCGGCTAAGTGGTACATCTTCGCACCAGCGTCTTGGTGTTGACCGCGACCTGCAAATGCAACGGAAATTGTTACACCTTTTGCACCGCGACCACGAAGTAAAATAGCTGGATATTTCATCGTTAACTTCGAACCTAAGTTACCATCGATCCATTCCATCGTTGCGTTTTCTTCACACGTTGCACGTTTCGTAACTAAGTTGTACACGTTATTCGACCAGTTTTGAATCGTCGTATAACGGCATGTCGCATCTTTCTTTACGTAAATTTCTACGACCGCACTATGGAGAGAGTCCGTCGTATAAATTGGTGCTGTACAACCTTCGACGTAATGAACCGATGCTCCCTCATCAACGATAATGAGCGTCCGTTCAAACTGTCCCATATTTTCCGAGTTAATACGGAAGTATGCTTGCAGTGGTGCCGTTGCCTCGACGCCTTTCGGAACGTAAATAAACGACCCACCCGACCATACTGCTGTATTTAATGCAGCAAACTTATTATCGGAAGCTGGAACGACCTTTCCAAAGTATTCTTTAAAATACTCTTCGTGCTCCTTCAAAGCAGAGTCAGTATCGCTGAAAATAATTCCGAGATCCTCTAAGTCTTTCTCTAAACTTTGGTAAACGACCTCAGATTCGTACTGTGCAGAAACACCAGCTAAATATTTCTGTTCCGCTTCTGGAATTCCGAGACGATCGAACGTATTTTTAATTTCCTCTGGAACTTCGTCCCACGTACGACCTTGCTTTTCCGATGGCTTCACGTAGTAAATGATTTCGTCGAAGTCTAATTCACTTAAGTCACCGCCCCACTGTGGCATGGGCTTACTATAAAATATATCTAACGCCTCTAAACGACGTTCTAACATCCACTCCGGCTCGTCTTTCATGCGCGAAATTTCTTCAACGACTTCTCGTGTTAACCCTCTTTCCGTACGGAAAACAGACACGTCACGGTCTTGGAAACCGTATTTATATTCGCCTACTTCAGGTACATTTTTCGCCACTAAAAACTACCTCCTTAACGTATTTTATACGCGTACTAAATTATACACTCTATCTTAAAACGGGTACTCGTTACTTTTCCTTCGTCACTTTCTCCATCGCTTTCCATGCTAAAGTTGCACAGTCGATGCGAGCTGGAAAATTAGATACGCCTTGTAATGCTTCGATATCGTCCATTTCAAACTTTTCGAAATCGACTTCCTCCCCTAACATCATGCGTGAGAAAAGTTCAGATAATTGCAATGCTTTTTCGACCGTTTTTCCTTTAATTGCTTCCGTCATCATCGATGCAGACGCTAAACTAATTGAACAACCTTCTCCAGTAAACTTTACATCGACGATCTTGTCACCGTCGAGTTTAAATTGTAGATAAATACGATCGCCACAGGACGGGTTATTCATTTCAACTGTTAATGAATCGTCTTCAAACGATCCACGGTTTCGTGGATGTTGATAATGATCCATAATAACTTGGCGATATAACGTATCTAAATTATAGTGTGACATTGCCAAAATACTCCTTCGTCTTGTTCAGACCGTCTACAAGGCGGTCAATTTCTGCTTCTACATTGTAAAAATGCATACTAGCACGAGCTGTTGCTGTAACGTCTAATTCTTTCATTAACACTTGTGCACAATGGTGACCAGCACGGATGGCAATACCTTCGGTATCAAGTACCGTTGATACATCATGTGGGTGGACCGTACCCAAATTAAAGGTGACGAGTGCCGCCCTTTCTTCCGGACCATAGATCGTCAATTCTTCCACTTCTCTCAATTGCGCTAATGCATAAGCAACTAATTTTTCCTCGTAAGCGACAATGTTGTCCATTCCGATATCTTCAAGGAAGTCGATCGCTGCACCGAGACCGACTGCACCAGCGATAATCGGAGTCCCGCCCTCAAACTTCCACGGTAAGTCCTTCCACGTAGACTCATATTTCCCGACGAAATCGATCATTTCACCGCCAAACTCAATCGGTTCCATGTTTTCTAACAATTCCTGCTTACCATACAATACCCCAATTCCTGTCGGTGCACACATTTTATGACCAGAAAAGGCGTAAAAGTCCGCATCCAGATCTTGAACGTCTATTTTTAAATGTGGAGCGCTTTGAGCACCATCGACGACGATATACGCACCGTGATCATGGGCAATGTTTGCTATCTCTTTTATCGGATTAATCGTACCAAGTACATTAGAAACGTGAGTAATTGCAACAATTTTCGTTTTATCTGTAATCGTTGCCCGAATATCTTCCATCGTAAGCGTACCATCGGCTTGCATCGGAATATACTTTAACGTCGCTCCTGTCGCTTTTGCGACTTGTTGCCACGGAATAATATTACTATGGTGTTCCATCGGTGTAATGACGATCTCTTCGTCCGCCGATACGTTTTGCAAACCGAAACTTTGTGCAACGATATTTAATGCTGTCGTCGTTCCACGTGTGAAAATAACTTCTGCCGTACTTTTAGCATTAATGAAACGACGTACTTTTTCGCGTGAACCCTCATAAAGATCTGTCGCACGCGAGCCTAACGTATGCACGCCACGATGAACATTTGAATTCGTCGTTCGATAATACTCGTTGACTGCTTCAATTACTTGAACCGGTTTTTGCGAAGTAGCAGACGAATCGAGGTAAACGAGATCATGCCCATTTACCTTTTCTTTTAATATCGGAAATTGTTCACGAATAGCTTGAATATCCATTTAACTTAATTTCCTTTCGATCAACTGAAGCAGTTGTTTTTTAATCGTTTCAATCGGCAATTCGTCGACGACCGGTGCTAAAAATCCGTGAATAATTAAACGTTCTGCTTCTTCTTGGGTAATACCACGGCTTTGTAAATAGTATAGTTGCATTTCATCGACACGTCCTACAGATGCTGCGTGTCCGGCCGTTACGTCATCTTCGTCGATTAAGAGGATCGGGTTTGCGTCTCCGCGAGCTTTCCCACTAAGCATTAAAAGACGAGATTCTTGTTCAGCATTCGATCGTGTAGCACCGTGTTCGATGTCACCGATCGCATTAAAGATCGCTGTCGTTTCATCATTTAACACACCACGTTGTAATATTTGTCCGTCTGTGTTTAGGCCACCGTGTAACGTCGTTGCAGTGAAGTTTTGTGTCTGTTTCCCACGTCCAACTGTCACTGTTTTTAAGTTCGTCACCGAATTATCGCCTTCTAAATACGTTGTATTTTCAGAGACAGTATTTCCTTCGTTCATCTGACCTAGTGCCCAATTAATTTCTGCATAAGCATTTGCTACACCATATCGCTTAATGTATGATGTCGTTCCCGGTGCTAAATGGTCGACAGCACCGAACTGTACTTTTGCGTTTTCACCTGCATACACTTCGGTAATAATATTTGCAACTGTCTCTTCTTCTGTATTTGAAATGTAGTTTTCAACGAACGTTACTTCACTATTCGCTTCGGCTACGACGATGACATGGTTAAAAATTGCTGCATTTTCATCTTCTTGCCAATATAACGCTTGAAGTGGTGTATCAATTTGAACATTTTTCGGCACGTATACGAAGACACCACCATTTACAAACGCTGCATGAAGTGCCGTTAGTTTATGTTCATCTATCGAAACAGCATCTTGCATGTAATACTTTTTCACTAAGTCTTCATGCTTTTCTAATGCTGTGAAAATATCGGTAAAAATAACACCTTTTTCTTGTAATGCATCCTGTAATGCACTATATGCTACAGATTGGTTACGTAATATTACGATGTTTTCCGGCAAAGCTTCTGGATCGATGAAACTTTGTAATGCTTCTGGAACGTTCGTTAAATCCGTTATTTCTTCTCCGTTTGAGTCGTGTTTAAAGTTTGTGAAATTCCATCTATTTATATTCGTTTTATCTGGCGTTGGAAGTGGCAATGTATGTGCTAAATCAAACGCTTCTAAACGATTGTTTCGCATCCATTCTGGTTCGTTTTTCGATTGCGAATACGATTCAATATATTCTTTATCAAAAGGTATTTCGATCATTGTTGCCATGAATGGGTTCCCTCCTTACGTGTTCAAATTACTGTCCAACAGTAACGTCTTCGATACCGAGTTCTTCTTTAATCCACTCGTAACCATCTTTTTCTAGACGTTCAGCTAATTCTCTTCCTCCTGATTTCACGATACGACCTTGCATAATAACGTGGACGAAGTCCGGTTCGATGTAATTTAATAGACGCTGATAATGCGTAATAATTAAGCAACCGAGATTCGTCTCTTCACGTACTTTGTTCACCGCATCAGAAACGATACGTAATGCATCAATATCAAGTCCTGAGTCAATTTCATCTAAAATTGCAATACCTGGTTGTAACATCATTAATTGCAAAATTTCGTTACGCTTTTTCTCTCCACCAGAGAAGCCTTCATTTAAATAACGTTGCGCCATGTTTAAGTCCATATCTAATTCGCCTAAAGCGCCGTCCATCTCTTTAATAAACTTCATGAGAGAAATTTCGTTTCCCTCACCACGGCGAGCATTAATAGATGAACGTAAAAAGTCAGATGTCGTCACACCTGTAATTTCGCTCGGATATTGCATACCTAAAAATAGTCCAGCACGAGCACGCTCATCTACTTCCATTTCTAAAACATCTTCACCGTTTAATGTAATGCTTCCTTTTGTTACTTCATACTTTGGATGACCCATAACTGCGGCAGCAAGTGTTGATTTTCCCGTTCCGTTTGGACCCATTACCGCATGGAATTCCCCACTTTTAATCGTGAGATTAATTCCTTTTAATATTTCATTATCTTCAACAGAAACGTGAAGATCATTAATTACTAACTCATAGTTTGACATCTAAAGTACCTCCATCTTATATAGTTAAACTCCACGAGTTTTTTCTTTTGTTTATTCTCAATTCAATCTTAACGAATATAAAAGCTTTTAGCAAATATATTGGTTAAAAAAGTATTATTTTATCTAGTTTTTTTAATATTTAAGTTATAGAAGTATTCGCCTTAACGTATCGCCCCTATTCTCATTTACCATATAATAAATTGTAATAATTCTAATTAAATACTACGGATAAATAACGCACTAAAAAAGTCTACCCAGCATTGTATGATAACATTTTTAGCCATCTTTTTTCAATTTAACTGTCCTCTTTATTTTTAAATAAATCCGGTCGATATTCGTAGACGTAATGGTACATGTTTGCGATAGAGTGAAACGTGTACACTTTTTCTTTTATTTCACCGTTCGATTTGATGAGTAAACATGGGACGCTTTCAATTTTGTAATCTTGCATAATTTGTGGAAAAAAAGAAGCGTTCATTTTATAAAAAACATCTTTCCCATGAGTTGCTTCAATTTTACTCAAAAAAGAACGTGCAACATGGCACGTTCCACAAAAAGGCGTATAAATGAATAAAAGATAGTCATCTAATCGTTCAAGTTGTTCGTTCGTTATTTCACGCACATATATCACCAATTTCTTTCGTTTAAATACATTTCATCAATTTCAAAATGGTGTTTCACTAATTCGATCGCCACGATATCTTCCGGCGTTCGTTCTACTTCTTGAAATTCGTCTGGTATATATAAATGAGTCGCATGCGGCAATTCATGTGCCAGTTGTTTACGTAACTCTACTCCAGGTGGATCACTGTCGACGAAAATATAGACGTCGCGATCGTCTAAGTGATGCCTTTCTAGCATTCGATCGAATTTTTCCACACCGAACGTTCCGTACGTACAAATAATCTCTACATACTCTCTCAATATTTTTCGAATATGGATTTTGTCTGATTGCCCTTCTACAATAATTACTTTATTCATTATTTTATCAGCCAACTTGAACATCTCCTAATACGTTTGCATACTATCGAATGCTAAAAACGTTCCTTAGTTACTCTGAAATGTGCGCCTCGTAAGCTTCTGCATCGAATAAATCGTCTAATTCTGCATCGTCTTCTGGTTCAATCACGATAAGCCACGCTTTGTCATACGGTGAGTCATTTATGTACTCAGGATTATCTTCTAACGCTTCGTTTACTTCAACGACAGTACCACTTACCGGCGCATACAGTTCGGAAACAGTTTTAACTGATTCGACACTGCCGAACGGTTCGTTCCTTTCGATCGTGTCACCAACTTCAGGTAGTTCAACGAAGACAATGTCGCCTAGTTCATCTTGGGCAAAATCTGTAATTCCGATCCGTAAGTCACTACCTTCGTTACGGACCCAACCGTGTTCGTTTGAATAGAGTAAATGTGCTGGAATGTTCATGTTCCATCTCTCCTTTTCGTTTATAACCACGTTTCATCAAATGTTTCTTCTTTAAAGCCAACCGTTACTTTTTCACCATCTGTGACGATCGGTCGTTTAATGAGCATCCCTTCGGCTGCTAAATGGTCGACCATTTCTTCTAATGATGCGTCTTTTATTTTATCTTTCATA
>DATGRY010000141.1:0-15467 GCA_035303165.1 Pseudogracilibacillus sp. | reverse complement strand
ATGGCAGGGCTTGTCGGCGGTGGTGGTTTAGGTGACTTAGCATATCGTTATGGCTTCCTCCGTTATGAGGCAGAAGTAATGTACGTAACAGTCCTCATCCTAATTATTCTCGTTCAAGGTGTGCAATCGCTCGGAAACTGGGTTGCTGCTCGGATTAAAAAGGATTAATATACAAAATAAGATTAGTTGTAAAAGTTAAGGGAATCGTGTGGACTGTTTTAGAAATACAATTACGAAAGTCTTTCTTCTGTCAATTCAATTGTCATATCGAATCTTAGTATACACTTAAGTAAACATGCGGTGAGCGACAAAGAAGATGAAGACAATAAATATCGTATTCGGTATACAATGGTTTTGTAGTAACTGTAACGTGTGTAGCACTTGTCGGTAATATCCAGATGTACTTTTTACAAAACTGCAAACCAACCCCGTTCGAGTGAAACAGTAAAGCGAATTTTTGCGAACGTGTATAGGATAAACTGCGAAATTTGAAACAGCAAAGTGTTTTTTCGCGAACGTGTATAGGGTCGACCGTGAAATGTGAAATAGAAAAACAGATTTGTGCAATCCTGTTGGGGGTTCGTTAAACACTTTTAACGATATTTACAAAACTGTATAGGATCCGCACTCAAATAGGAAACACAAAATAGCAATTTCGCGATACTGTATGGGCGAGCTAGCGTGGCGGAGAACGTTCGTGCACATGTTCATAAAGGTGTAGAGCCAAGCCCGTAAGTGACAAAACACGGAAAAATACAACAACGAAAGTGTCGTTCGGTTTGTACGAAAGGCTCGATAAAAAAGAAGTGTCCGTCAACTCGATGAACAATGTGCTTCATGAAAGATAAGGACAGCCTCTATCTAATCAAATACGTTATATGTAAAAATGTATAAAGTTTTTAAACTATCACTAGTAAAACTAGTGAAAAATAATTAAGGTGGTGAAAAGTGTATGAAAATAAATACATTTTCTATTACAGCCCGTTGTGAACAGTCCGGTAAATTTGGAATTGCGATTTCAACAGCTGTACCAGGAGTCGGTAGCCTTTGCACGTATGCAAAGGCAGGAATTGGTGCCATTGCATCACAGTCTTTTGTAAATCCGTATATCGGTATTAACGGACTACGTTATTTAGCAGATGGAAAGTCTGCCGATGAAGTGCTAGCGGAAGTTTTAAAAGAAGATCCCGTCCCGGAATTACGACAGTTTTCTATCGTTGACCGAAGTGGTAACGCTGTTGCTTATACAGGGGATACATGCGATAGTTGGAACGGGCATCGCACAGGAGATAACTACGCAATTGCAGGAAATATGCTCGTCGGAGAAAAGACGTTAATCGCAATGGAAGAGGCTTTTCTAACGAACACTACCTTACCGTTTGCGGAACGATTACTCGACGCTCTTGCGGCTGGGCAAGAAGCAGGCGGTGATAAACGGGGGAAACAGTCAGCGGCCCTGTATGTCGTCGATACAGAAGAGTATCCATACGTTGATTTACGTGTCGATGAACATGAGGATCCGGTAAACGAACTTCGTCGTGTATATAACGTAGCGGAAAAAGAACTATTTCCTTTTGCGAGAATGTTACCGACGAAAGAAAATCCGGCTGGAACGATCGATTTAGAATCTTCTCGGAAAATTGGTATTGTAAAAGATGATGAAATAACATGATATTTTGACAACGAATGACTATGTTCATTTTACGATACACAATAAGTTGAAACAAAAAGGCTACGTACGTTATTACAAGGTACGTAGCCCAAACTGTTCGCTTTTTACGATGACACTGACTTTTCCAATTGTTGTAATAAAGAAATGACTTCGTTGGATGCTTGTTCGAGTTGTTCTAAAGCTCTGTTTGCTTCATCTGTATTTCCTTTTTCATATGCTTCAAAAGCATGTTTTGCACATTCGTGTACTCTCTTATGCGGCTCCTCTAACTTCTTAAATGCCTCGTGATCTTTTACACCAATCGATTGATCACTGTAATACCATTTACCTAAACGACAATTTGTATGAGATGTAAGGTCTTCGTACGATATATCTGTTACTCCGAGAAGTAAATTGTAGATGTTCCATTTCCATAACAAATGATCCGTCTGTCCAATACGTATAATGTCGCG
This sequence comes from Pseudogracilibacillus sp., assembly GCA_035303165.1. Taxonomy (GTDB): domain Bacteria; phylum Bacillota; class Bacilli; order Bacillales; family Amphibacillaceae; genus Pseudogracilibacillus. Next base: position 13,343 of record DATGRY010000141.1, on the reverse strand, counting down.
GTCGCTATCAATAATGTTCGATTCTAAAAACTTTAACCGATAACTGTTCATTTTCTCACTTAAATCGAATATTAACCGTGCAGTTTCAAGAGCGATTTCTTGTGTATGTTCGCTCAATTCAAACACTTTCGTATTTCGTTCGCTAATTTCAATGACAGTCGAAGCTTGTTCTTCACTCATCGCTGCAATTTGTGACGTTTCGCTATTAATCGATCGCATTGTATCAATAATCTTTTCTAATTCTCTTCCTGATTGACGTGAACCAGCAACGCTTTTTTCGACACTTGCACCAGTTTCTTTGATTCGTTCCGTTACTTGTTTTGATACCGATTGTAACGTGTTCATATTTTTCGTTATTTTTTCAATTTGTTCTTGCGTATGTTCAGACAGTTTACGAACCTCTGTTGCGACAACGGAAAAGCCTTGGCCGTATTCGCCAGCACGTGCGGCTTCGATCGAGGCGTTTAGTGCAAGTAAGTTCGTCTGTTCTGCAATCTCTCGAATGACGTTTATAAACTCATGTGTATGGTCAATTTCATCTCCTAAATAATTGACATCTTTAATGACGGAATCGAACACTTCGCCAACGCGTTCAATATCTGATAATGCATCATCGATCACTACGCGGCTCGTTTCCGCCGCTTGCACCGCCTCCTCCGTACCTTCTGCAACTTTAACAGCGTGGTTCGAGACATCTTGAATGGAAGCGCTCATTTCTTCCGTTGCAGCTGTAACACTATGGGTTTCTGAAATTTGCTGATCCATTCCTTCAACGAGTCGTTTTGTCGTATCTAGCTCCGTCATGTTATTTAACATCTCGGACACATCGTGTAAATAGGAGCGGAAAGATTCCTCCGTATAAATGCTAACGATTAATTGTTGGTCGAAAGCACCGAGTCGTTGCACGGCATTAACGAGCTCGATTAATCGATGTGGCTGTTTATGTAACTTTTCAATTAGAATAGTTGTCATAAATTGAATCAGTTTACTATGAGCCATCATGAAGTCCGGTGCTGTGACGAAAATTTCACTATGGATTTCTCCGACTTTGACGCGCGAATTTACATATTCACGATCTACTTCCGCCGCCAAAAATTGTTCAAGATAAATCGTTTGTGTTTTTTTAAGTCTGTCTATAGTTGAATGGGCTTGGATAATATCGTTTAGTTTAGCTGAGGATGTCACATGTTCATAAAATATACGAACAATTTCTTCTTTATGAGGTGATATGTACTGTGCAGCCTCCCTAACATGTTGAAGAGTTTGCTCTGTAATGTTTAAAAAGTTTAAATGGGCTGTTGGTGTAATTCCAACGACGAGATCTGTTGCAACATTCTCTGCATAATGTTGCCACCTTTTTGGCTTTTTCCTAAATAACAATGTATTTCCTCTCCGTTTCCATCATAGTTTCATTTAATTGGACAATATGACTTACGTTATTATACCTATTTTTATACAAAAAATAAAGACTAAAGTAATGAGATAATCGTGTTTTTTCCATGATACGGATAGCTTTACGAGCAAACAGACATCTGTGTCACGTAGGCACCAAACTGAATATTTTCCATTCATTTCTATTCAATCTCCAAAAGTGTTACAATATTTTTACAATATAAAACGTTATAAATGGGGGAAGAGGAGCGATGGAAATAAAACGTGTTGCGATCATCGGCTTAGGTGCACTCGGTATTTTGTTCGGTCAACATTTACGTAAACAAATGCAAGAAGACGATTTACTATTCATCGTCGATCAAGAACGCAAAGAAAGATATGAAAAAAATGGCTTTTTTGCGAACGGTGAACAGTGCCAATTTCATTACGTATTACGTGATGAACGAGTAGAGCCGGTAGATCTCGTTATTTTTACCGTTAAATATGACGGATTAAGAGACGCGCTTGAGGCGGTGGAAAATATCGTTGACGATCATACGATCTTTATTTCCGCTTTAAACGGGATCGTCAGTGAAGAAGTAATTGGTGAACAATATCGATTAGAGAACGTCATTTATGCCGTTGCCCAAGGGATGGATGCGGTAAAAATAGGAAATAAGCTAACGTATTCGAATATGGGTATGCTCTGTTTTGGAGATCGGGAACCAGGAGTTATTTCGGAAAAGACGAAATGCGTTGCGCGATTTTTTGAAAAGACAAACTTCCCACACGAAGTTGTTACTGATATGCAAAAACGTCAATGGGGTAAATTTATGACGAATGTCGGTGTCAACCAAACAGTCGCCGTCTACAATGGAAACTACGGAACGATCCAACAAAAAGGTGAAGCTCGTGAAACGATGATTCAAGCGATGCGTGAAGTGATTATCCTATCAGAAAAAGAAGGCATTCATTTAACAGAAGATGATCTCACATATTGGCTTAATATCTTAGATGAGTTAGACCCGGAAAAAAAACCGTCCCTCGCTCAAGATATGGATGCAAAGCGATATAGCGAGGTAGAGCTATTCTCAGGAACAGTGTTGACATTAGCGGAAAAGTATCATCTTGACACCCCAGTAAACAGAATGCTATACGATAAAATAACTGCTATAGAACGGACGTATGAATAGTTTTGTTAAGAATAACTTCATTTGTTCACATTTTTAGACATTGTTTTGGCTAGATTGTACCTTTCAGTAAATCACTAACACACGTTTGCTAAAAACAAATAAGTCATGTGAATACTGCTATATGAAAAGTACCACCAATCGATATCGGAGTGAATCCATATGCTCAAGTAAATGATTACATAAACTTAAGTAAGGGAGAACACGTAACCTATGAAGAACGTGTAAAAAAGGATTAGTCTAAACAACTAAGTTATTCCAGTAGAAAAATTGCACACATATAAGGTTGAATGCTACAAACCATTCATAAAGCGGCAAATTGTGGGACTATTCGTACGTTTAAGCAACGACAAGCTCATTACGATAAAGTATATAATGATGAGCAATATACTATTCAGTGGACGTTAATCGCCAAATTATCTTTTCGTAACTGACAAAAACCGCGGACGTCATCCGAAGTGACTATATTGTGATTCGTATACAAGCTGGACGGACGACAAGATGTTACTTAAAGGTTGGTTACCAGATATGGTTGATGGGCCGGGGATGAAAGAAAAACTATTCCGAACGGATCTTATACGTTGTACATGAGCGCTCTATCATTGGATTGATCACGGTATGATGAAAATGAAAAATATTAATTTATTCGAAAAATTTTTTTGTAAACCGAGAAGCGAATCACCAAAACATCGTAAAAATCGCGAGTACTCGGTCCATCCCTATGCATCATATGAATGAGGGACCAAAGAAAACCAATACTAATTAATTCGAAGATTTATTCCGGAAAGAAAACGATTAACTGATATATCAGCTAACATAATCAAATACAGTAATAGACCCATAACATACCGCGTAAAATATTTGGTGATCGAACTACCAAAGAAGCGATTTTAAACGAAATTCAATCATGAATAAGTTAATAACAATGAGTTGCTTACAATGGTAGGCGAGTTTACATCATGTAAGTGGCTAACTTAAACTTGAAATTTAGACTTGAAGTTTAAGATAAAAATAATTTCATTTACTTTATGAAATCAACTATAATAATATCCCCTCTATAGAAGTTCAATTACTAGAGACGTATTAGTTTTTGTATATAGACAAATAAAACGTTATCTGCATACGTAAGGTCTACGCAATTTATAACGTTTCAAGCAACAGTGTGTTAGTCTAATTGTTTTGAAAAATGATGAAGTTGATAGACGTCATAGAAAATGTATGATGAAAATTAAGGAGGAAATCGAAGTGCAAGTCATTCTATCACATGTAAATACAGACTTTGATGCATTGGCTTCGATGATCGCAGCGAAAAAGTTATATCCAGAGGCAACAGTTGTCTTATCTGATCGACAAGACGTGCTCGTAAAGAGATTTTTAAACATTTATCGTGACACACTTCCGTTAAAGCCCGCTAATCGGATCGATTGGAAAGACGTGACAGAAATTATTTTAGTTGATGTCGCATCATTAAAACGAACAGGTAGTGTCGCAAACAAAATAAACGAAAACGTTCAGACGATCGTTTACGATCACCACCCACGAAAACGAGGGGACGTACAAAAGGATGGTGGCACGATTGAATTAGTCGGTGCGACCGTCACGTTACTAATCGAGGAGATCCAACGACGCTCTCTCTCAATCACTCCATTTGAAGCGACGTTATTTGGACTCGGCATTTATACGGATACAGGGTCATTTACATACAATAATACGACAACGCGGGATTTTGCCGCGGCGCTCTTCTTACTAGAAAACGGTATGAGTTTAGACATGGTTCAACGTTTTTCCGAACAAACTCTCGAGCTAGAACAGCGAAAACTGCTCGACGAACTATTTGTAAAAGCAGAGACGATAGAAAAGGATGGTCTCGAAGTAGTAATTGCAACGTGCTATAACGAAGAAGTTGTCAGTGGATTAGCAACCATTACGCGAAAATTACTCGAATTAAAAGATGTTGATGCACTAATTACAGTCGTCGGTATGAAAAAGCACGTGTTCGTCGTCGGCAGGGCTAGTGCAAATCGCATATCGTTACAACCACTTTTAAAAAAGCTCGGTGGCGGTGGACATAAACATGCAGGATCAGCAACGATCAAAAATGCCGATTATACGGAAATATATGAGCAAGTGAAAGAAAACGTACGTTTAATTATGCAACCAGCGACGACAGCACGCGAACTAATGGCTAGTCCGGTTAAAACGATTACACCGGAGACGACGATTGAAGAAGCAGGAGAGAAGATGTACCGTTATGGACATTCTGGTTACCCAGTTGTAGAAAATAGCGAACTCGTCGGTATGATTACGCGTCGTGATTTAGATAAAGCAAATCATCACGGTCTCGGTCATGCTCCTGTAAAGGCGTATATGAGCACGAATATTATTACGATTACCCCAGAGACGACATTAGAAGAAGTACAACAGACGATTATTGAACATAATATCGGTCGTCTACCCGTTCTTGAAAATGGGGAACTTATCGGTATTATTTCACGAACGGACATTATCGGGGCAATTCATGAACAAGCTGCATTAACAGAAGACGAATCAGCGGAAGAAGAGACGACGGTAACGAATATAAGTACACAAATGAAAGAGCAGCTCCCTGGCAATATATATCGTTTACTTAAAGAAATCGGTACAGTCGCACAGCAAGAAAAAACAGCAGTCTACTTAATCGGCGGCATCGTTCGAGATTTACTATTACAACATCCGAATGATGATGTCGATATCGTCGTAGAAGGAAACGGGATCCACTTTGCTAAACAACTGCAACGAGCATACGGTGGAGAACTGATTGTTCACGAACAGTTTGGGACAGCGACATGGCGAAGCGCAGATCACATCGAGGTCGATATTGCAACATCTCGTTTAGAATATTATGATAAACCTGCAGCATTACCAGATGTTGAATCATCGACGTTACGCGAAGATTTATACCGTCGTGATTTTACGATCAATGCGATAGCTGTTTATTTAAATGAAGATAAGTTTGGCGATATCGTCGATCCTTTTTCAGGACAAGCGGATCTTAATGAACGACATATTCGTGTGTTACATAACATTAGTTTCGTCGAAGATCCGACACGAATATTGCGCGCTGTTCGTTTTGAATTACGATTTAATTTTCGGATGGACGAACAAACAGAGACATTAGCGCAACACTCGATGGATAAAATGAAAGACGTATCAAACGAACGTATCGTTGCTGAAATAGAACGACTTTTTGTAGAAGCGGATGCTGTAACTGTGATTGATCGACTCTATGAACTTTCGTTTTGGCAACAGTTCGGTAATACTGAGATAAATCGTGCGCAAATTGAGCAACATACCGTGACGTTACAAAATGTCTACGAACAATATGTATCTTTACTTACATTTGATGAACGTGATCTGTGGATGGCGTATTTTCTCATCCCGTTTTACTACAATGAAAAGTTAACAAAAGCAAAGTCATTCTTACAAACGAAAAAAGGAATGAAACTACTAAATGAAATAAAGTCATTGCAAAAAAGTAACTTGTTTCACAAAAATGTGTCACTGAAACAACTACACGAAACGTGTAAACATTATACGAATGAGGCGGTACTATTTTTTGCAGCACATCCTGAAATAGATAAAGCGAAAATCATTCATTATGTCAAAAAACGCGATGCCATTCCGACGTATTTAACAGGAGAAGATTTGCGTCAGAGAGGAATGAAGCCTAGCCCACTTTATTCCGATATTTTTCTACAGTTAGAAATAGCGACGTTAACAGATGAAGTGACGAATAAACAAGAAGCGGAAAAATGGCTAGAACAATATTTACAACAAATGGAACAAAAAGAAAGATAACATGAAAGATGAACGGACGCCGAGCGTCCGTTTTATTTTTTGTATTGCGGTTTACTCCTTTGTAACCTTCACTATATATAATCAAAATTAACTAATAATTTTTACGAAAGGACATCGCACCATATAAAGCGATGAAAAGGTGGTACAGATGAATAAATGGAAAGCAATCCCCTTGTCCGTTATGATGATCTTTTTGTTAGCTGCATGCATTAAAATTCCAATTGGTGACGGTAATAAACTTGACTTATCAAAAGACGGCATAACAGTGATCGGTGAAGATGGGAATGAAGTGTCTATTTCAAAAGACGACGATGAATCGTTTACGATTAGCGGGATCGGGGATGAAACCGGCGAGGATGGGGAATTGAGTTTTGGGAATGATTTAGATGTACCGGAAGTATTTCCAAAGGATCTTCCGATGCCAAAAGATGCGAACATCGTTATTGCATCGAAAATAGACGAAGGTGCAATGATGCAATATATATCGGATTCCTCCCTTGAAGAATTAGAGAAGATGTATAAAAAATATTTCGAGAGCGGGGACTTCCAAGAGAAACCGGAGGTCGAACGGATGGATACAAATGATATGGCGTTTGTCGTTTATTCCGCTCCTTACGATGACAGGTGGTCATCCGTCTATATGTCCCGAGGTGTTTCTTCCGAGGAACAGTCGGAAGTAGCGATTACACTTGAACGAGAATTAACAGAGCAATTTGAAGAATAAAGGGAATGCTATGTAATAGGGCTAGGATAAAACTAGCCTTTCATGAGTAAAAATGGTCGGAATCGCTGAAAAGTAGTGATTCCGCTCTTTCCTTTTTGCCCCATCCCCTTTATCCTCGCTTTGTCAATACTTTACTTGTTGAAACGCTTCAGCATCGGAGCTTTTTATCGAAAGATTCATTTCCACGGAAACATTTGTCGATCCTTTTTTCGTTAAAGTGAAAACCGGTAAGAGGTTCCGTATACATGTTACCGCTAGGGTGCCCAATTGTAACTATGGTCGTAACAATTTTCCAAAAATCGGGCGCCCTCCGAAACTTTACGACGAAAACCAAAACAAATATTTAAAAACATACGTACAACAAAGGTGACTGCAGTTTTGATACCAAAACATCACATCGTGCATTTCCTTTTAAAAAGATGGAACAGAAAGTGGACTTTGCAAAGGATAAGTCGAATAAGGGTAACTAAAAACGGAGTTCAATCATACGTGAACTCCGTTATTAACTCTGTTTTGTCCCAACTAACTTTCGTTTGCACATGGATTATTTGTTCGCGCTTCATTCGTTTATTGCTCTTTTGCTGCCTCTTTTATTTGTTCAAAAGCCTGTAAGAAAAACTGCGCTGGTTGTGCACCAGACAACTCATATTTGTCGTTAAATATAAAAAACGGTACACCTCTAATTTGATAATGTCCAGCTGCTTGTAAATCTGTAACGACTTCGATGCTATAATGTTGTTCGTCTTCTAACACATTGTGCACTTCTTCCTTAGGTAAGTTCGCTTCAACTGCAAGTGTCGTTAACGTATCGATATGACCAATATCTTTTCCTTCCACAAAATGTGCATAAAACAGTTTTTCAACAACTACATGATCTTTTCCGAAAGTTTTTGCATATTTAGTGAGTCGATGTGCATGAAACGTGTTCGTCGCTTTTACATCGTCGAAATTGAACTGTAAACCGACATTTGTAGCGAGTTGATTAATATGTGCAGTTTTTTCTTTTGCTTGTTCTACGGAACCGAACTTTTTCGCAAGTGTCTCATAATAGTCTTCCCCATCATAATGTGGATGTTCTGGGTCGAGCTGAAAACTTTTAAACTCTACTTGCATAACTTCCTTTTGACCATACGTTGCGATCGCCTCTTCGAGACTACGTTTTCCGATGTAACAAAATGGACAAGCGTAATCTAACCATACTTCTATTTTCACGTTTGAAACGACTCCTTTTTAAACCGTTTTCATTACTATAACATGAATAGAAAATGAAGGAAACAAGATAGAAACGGTATAGAATAAAATGGTACAATATTCATCTAGACTTAAGGGAAAAAGTTTGTCGCGAAGCTAAATTTGACATATGATAAAATAAATTGTGAAAAACTAGGTTGAAATGACTGCTCTCTCATTTACACGATGTGAGAAATTGTTGAAAGGCGGTGCATAAGTATGCAAAAACGAAATAGTCGTATACGAACATACCGTATGATACTGTTTGCTATACTATTCATACTTATGCTTACTTCAGGACGTCTATTTTGGGAAAAAGTTGTATCGAAAACGGTTGAAGTTGATGTTCAACATGGCGAGTTATCGATCGCTGAAGTGACTGACGTTATTTCATTAACAGGTGAATGGGAATTTTATCCCGGTGTTTTTCTCATGCAAGAACATAATCGTAACATCATAGACGAGGCAGAAAAGAAAGAGGTAAACGTCCCACGTGGTTGGAACGATGCTTTATATGAAGATGAAGAAAGCCCTTACGGTTTCGGTACGTATCGCTTACAAATTATGGTTGAAGAAAATAAAGAAGAACAATATGCCATTTACTTCCCCAGTATTCGTAGCGCATCGGAAGTGTATGTAAACGGTGAATTTGTCGGTGGTTTCGGGAAAGTCGGTACGTCAGAACAAGATTACATACCAAAAAACTTGCCGCTAATGACAAGTTTTAAGCCAGATGAACGTGGTGTCATCGATGTCATCGTTCACGTTGCAAACTTCAAAGATAACCGGGCGAGTGGAATAATTCGCACGCCACGATTTGGTTTTGAAAGTACGTTACAAAAGACGCGAAATTTATCCGTACTGTTACAAATTATCGCAGCGACGATATATCTTTTCCATTTTATTTATGCTTCTGTTCTTTATTTCATCGGTGAACGGTCGCGTTCTTTACTAGCGTTCGCGACAGTTTTAATAACGTTAGTACTTTTAAATATAATAAGTAATGATGATAAAATATTCCCCTATTTATTAAACTTATCGTATGTTTGGGAGTTTCGCATTGCGAATATATTAGGAGTCATTTTAATTTTTGCCCTTCTCTACTGCTTTGATCACTCGTATATAAAACATTGGTCGAAATGGAGTAAAGTGCTATCGACTATTTACATGTTGACGATTATTACATACTTATTTTCATCCCCTGCATTTATTTTAAAAAGTTCAGTTCCATTAGGTATCGTCGCATTCATTACGCTCGGGTTAACCTTTTTTACAATTATACGAATGATTTATCAACAAGTGACGAAAAACTTCATTTTACTATTATCCATCATGGCTATTTTTCATCACTTTAGTTGGTACTTATATTGGCGTAGTACGGGCGTAAGTGTATTGCATTATCCGTTTGACTTATTAGTAGCGATTATTTGTTTTAGCATTTTATGGTTCAGAAGCTATACGAATATGTATGTGGAAACGAAAGAGTTAGCAGTTGAGTTACAACGTTTAAATAAACAAAAAGATCAATTTCTTGCAAATACGTCACATGAGTTTAAAAACCCGCTCAACGGCATCATTAATTTGACTCAGTCTGTGTTGCTTCGTGATAAACGATATTTAAATGAAAAGAGCATCCGCGAATTAGAAACGATACTACAAACTGGGAAGCGGATGGATGTTTTATTAAATGATTTACTCGATAGTGAAAGTTTACGAGAAGGCTCCCCTCGTATACAGAAAGAAAATGTAAATGTTCACGCAATCCTTACACCGGTAATTGATATGTTACAAGTAATAGTTGGAGTGAAGCCAGTAAGAATTGAAAATGAAATACCGCAACAATTTCCGAATGTACGTGCAGATACAAATAGATTGACGCAAATTTTTTATAACTTATTACATAATGCGATTAAATATACGGATGAAGGAGTTATTCGGATTCGTGCTCAAGAAGATAAGGACATGGCAATCATTTATATAGAAGATACAGGGGTTGGAATAGATGAGAAACTTTTATCAAATGTGTTTCAACCTTACGAGCAGGGAGACAATGGAAGAATAAAAAGCGGTGGCTTAGGGCTCGGCTTGTATATTACGAGACAGCTCATTGAATTGCACGGTGGCGAAATTAAGTTATCCTCTTTTGCAAACAAAGGAACAGTTGTCACATTTTCTTTACCAATTGCACAAGCGAATGATGGACTAGAAAGCGGTAACGGGGTAACTACACCCGTGCAAAGTAGTCATATCGAAAAACTACCTCAACAAGTCGAAGAGTACCGTGACGAAATGTTAAGAGTAGAAAAGAATAAAAATCACCCGGTAAAGACTGAGAGGCAATTGCCGATTCTTGTCGTTGATGATGATCCGATTAACTTGCAAGTACTGCACTCATTGTTAGAAAGTGAACATTATGATATAACGACTGTACTAAGTGGCGAAGATGCATTAGAAGTTTTGGAAGAGAAAGATTGGCATTTACTCATTATCGATGTCATGATGCCAAGTATGTCGGGTCTCGAATTGACGGAGCGTATTCGAAAACGATATTCATTTACGGAACTGCCCATTTTATTGTTAACAGCAAGAAGCGATCCGCGCGATATCCAGGCGGGCTTTTTAGCCGGTGCGAACGATTACGTAACGAAACCGATCGAAATGTTAGAATTAAAAGCCCGAGTAAAAGTACTAACAACAGTTCGCAAAGCATTAAAAGAACAGTTAGTGTATGAAGCGGCATGGCTACAAGCACAAATTCAACCACATTTTTTATTTAACACGATGAACTCAATCATCGCATTAAGTGAAATTGATATTGAAAAAATGAAGCAATTATTAAAGGAACTTAGTGACTATTTACGAAGTAAATTTCGATTTAACAAGGTAGATGAACTTGTCCCTTTATGGGAGGAGTTACAGCTCGTTCGTTCTTACTTAAACATCGAACAGGTGCGCTTTGGTGATAGATTGACCGTTAATTGGGAGATAAATGCGGAAAGAGATGTAAGGATTCCATTTTTGTCCATTCAACCGCTCGTTGAAAATGCAGTTCGTCATGGGATTATGCAACGAGTAGAGGGTGGAACGTTAACGATCCGAATTGAAGACATTCATCCGGACGTAATGATAACTGTTAAAGATGACGGTGTTGGAATGAACGAAAGTGATATTCGCAATGCGCTAGAAAATATACATAGCTCTGAAGAAGGTGTTGGACTAGCGAATACGAATCGACGAATAATGCGTCATTTCGGTACGGGACTTACGATTATGAGCAAAGAGGGCGAGGGAACGAGCGTATCGTTTGTCGTCCGGGCACAACACGAATAATGTGTAAAAAAGATTTACGTTGTAGGAAAAGTGTTTCTCCTACAACGTTTTTTCTAACGTCCGCGGTGAAATGTGAGTATGCGAAAACGATGAACTATGCAATAAGGTTAGATGATGATCAAATCGTACATGTTTATTAATTTTATATTGTACGAACTCTACTTAACATGATTATAAACGAATCAAGACATTCGGCTTTGTGCAGGTCTAAATGCCTACTTCCCTGTAAATAAATTTATGTACAAAGTATGTTCTATTAACATAATGAATTTGTTTTCTTCAGAAAACGATTGGCGTGCTTTCGGTCTCCGTGATATACTTACTTACATATATAACATTTTTTTACTATATAAAATAGAATGAAACTGGAGGTGAGTATAGACGTGGAAAAAAGCAGTAGAATGACTTTTTGTATAGTTTTCATCGCTAGCATTTTTATGTTCATTTCTCCATTTCAGATGAAAGCTCATTCGGTGACAGATGAGGGTGTGCTTATTTTAACGAATGAAACAGAAATGGTAGATTTATACGAAGTAATGTACATTTTGTCAGACAATGAGACGAAACTTTCTGTATACGATATCGCAAGTGGCGCACAAGATGGGTCGTTTTATCCAGCGGAACAATTTCCGACGAAATTCGGCTTTTTTGATATCGCTAAATGGATTAAGTTCAAGATTGAAAACAGTACAGATTTAAACGAATGGTATGTAGAGTTTGCCTTTCCACTAATCTATCAAATTCACCTCTACGAAGAAAGCAGTGACGGAATTACGAAATTAGTAACTGGCGGTGCTCATTTTCCGTTTGCGGAACGGGAACTGTATCACCGTTTTTTCGTTTATTCACTTGATATTCCACCGGGTGAAACACGAACTTTTTATGCTCGTGTTCACGGTGGTGCTGATTTACACCCACCGATCCGCTTTTGGCATAAAGACTCTTTCGTCGAAGCATCCCATACTGAATCGGGTTACTTAGGTATATTTTACGGCATGATCGTCGTTATGATTGTGTATAACTTATTTCTTTATATAAGTTTACGCATTCGTACTTATTTATTTTACGTGTTATCGATCTTTTTTACGTTGCTTGCACAACTAGCACTTAACGGACTTGGCTTTAAATATTTGTGGCCAACATTTCCCGCATGGAATACGATGGCTGTGCCATTCCTTGCAAGTACGGCGTTCATTTTCATTATATTATTTACTCGAGATTTTCTTGATACGGAAAAACATGCACGAATATTTCACAAATTATCGTATACTTTCATCAGTTTACATGTATTAACGATTATTCTTTTATTTATTGAACATTACGCAGCGTTAAATGTCATGTTGTGCAGTGCATTTATAACATCGAGCTCTGTGATCGTCACATCGATTATCTGTTTGTTTCGTGGTGTACGTGAAGCACGCTTTTTCATTGTCGGTTGGTTTATCTTTTTGGGCGGTGTCGGAATTACGATATTGGAACGAGCCGCACTCATTCCGTATTCTTTATTCACAGAATACGCCGGTCAATGGGCACTTTCCATCGAAGTCGTCATTTTATCGTTTGCGTTAGCGGATAAAATTAATATTATTCGTAAAGAGAAAGAACGTGTCGCCCAAGCAGCACGCCGTAGTCAGGAGCTTGTCGTCGAAAGTTTGCAAAAA
>DATGRY010000140.1:0-21396 GCA_035303165.1 Pseudogracilibacillus sp. | reverse complement strand
GGCTTCGATACGATTGAATTGCACGGTGCACACGGATATTTATTGCATCAGTTTATGTCACCGGGCATTAATAATCGTGATGATGAATATGGCAAAGATTTAGCGAAGTTTGGCGTCGAAGTTATCGAAGCGGTTAAAAGTGTTATGCCGGAAGATATGCCTCTTTTATTACGTATGTCCGCGATTGAATATATGGATGGCGGTTACACGATCGACCATGCACTTAAAATGGCACGACGATTTAAAGAGGCTGGCGTCGATGTATTCCACGTATCGACCGGTGGAGAGGGAGATCCTGGTTCATTGCGACCGAAACGAAATCCAGGTTTTCAAGTGACGTACGCACGTACATTTAAGGAGGAATTAGACGTTCCGGTCATCGCCGTAGGAAAGCTGCATCACCCACATCTTGCAGAAGCAGTACTAGGAAATGAAGATGCGGATTTGATCGCCATTGGGCGCGGTATGTTGAACGATCCGTATTGGGCGCTCCATGCGATGAAAGAAATAACGGGTAAAGTGACACCACCGAAACAGTACGTACGAGGTATTCGATAAACATGTTGCCGTCAGGAGCGAGGATATATTCCTGTACGGCAATTTTAATTAGATGTATACGTGTGAAAGGAGCAGAGTAAGTTGTTTATCCCTCACTTATTTAAAGAAACGAATGAGGAAGAAATAAATCATATAATCGATACAAATCCGTTCGGTACACTTATAACAACGATAGGAGGTAAACCGATTGCGACACATATTCCGATGCTCCGTAGAACGATTGACGGAACGAACTATATTACGGGTCACCTTGCGAAAGAAAATGAACAGGCAGATGCGATCGTGCAAGAAGTTGAAGATGCACTCGTCATTTTTCAAGGGCCACACGCGTACGTATCTTCGTCTTGGTATGAATCAGAAAACGTACCGACGTGGAACTATCAAGTCGTTCATGTGTACGGAAAATTGATACCGTTGACAGAAGAACAATTAATCGAAGATTTAACGATATTGCTACAATTGTTTGAAACAGGAAGACGCGATGCAGTTTTGTGGGAAACGATTTCGGAAAAGACGAAGCAGCAAGTGCACGGAATTATCGGTTTTAAATTACGGATTGATAAGGTAGAGGCAGCATCTAAATTAAGTCAAAATCGCAATGACGTCGATTATAGGCACATCGTCGCTCAGCTAGAACGAGGCGATGAAATGGAACGACGAGTAGCTAGCGAGATGAAAAAGCGTCGAACGTGACGAGTAGATCGTAAAATTAGCTCGCATTCTTGTCGCTTTCGTATATTTCTATCGATCTAACGAGATCTTTTCATTATTTCATACGCATTTTACGATAAATAAACGTAAATTGTAAGAATAGAGTAATAGCACTAGTTTCATTGCATGCATGTAGAACTAACGAGAATAACGCGCACGAAGAACGATCCTTAAGCAACTGTAGCGAATTGGAACGGGCCACTCATGCGCGTATGTTTATGAAACATCGATACTAGCAACTTGCCTTGGCATGTTTACGGTACTAACTCACGATCGACATGACAATATTACGTACGTCGACTAATCGCTATATAACAAAGTATAAAACTGACAACGAACCAAATGATAACGATCATGTAGCTAGAAAAGGTAGCGGAAAATTGCTCTTCGGCAATCGATGCACGAATGATTTCTGCCATATATTGAATCGGGAGTATGTCGTGAACGAGTTGTAACCATTCCGGAAGTCGCTCTTTCGGAAAATTAACTGGTGAAAATAGTAAAATACCGAAGATGAGCACTTGAGAAATTAATTCCGCAACGGTCGGCTGTAACCATAAACTAATTGTATACCCAATTCCAATTGCCGTTAATCCGACGAGAGAAAAAGCGAATAAGCTTATAAATGAGAATGAAAGTCGTATATCAAAATGGAGCATAGCGACAAACAGTGCGATTATAATTCCAGGTAATGCGATAATAAACCAAATGACGGATTCGACTAACACGTAATATAAACGGCGAATTGGTAATGATAACATGTACGTTAATGTTCCATCCAGTCTCGTTTCGGCGATGCCTTGCGGTAAAAAGACGAGGCCAATCGCTAGTAAAATAACGGTTGGGGCACCGGTCGTTAAGTATAGCGTAGCTGTATTGTCTATCGACGGAATTAAGTAGGAAAACCCAAGGACAATTCCGACTGCTAACAACGTCTGTACGATGACGTACAATGGAAAAACATGTTTCATTCGCAACATTTGCCACCGAAATAAATAAAAAAAGTTATTTTTAACGAGTTGCAATTCGTTCATTCCTTTCTGTTTTCTGTTCATTTTGCACGATACATGCATATGCTTCCTCAAGCGTACCTCGACGTAACGTAAATTCCTCTATCTCACTTTTTCGTTGTAACGAAAGTAACCATTCCATCACATGTTGCTGATCTTGCGTTGCAAAAGATGCAATCATACGAAACGGTTTTTCGGATAATACCGTCATTTCAGTTGGAAACGAAATCGTCGCACGTTTCGTAAAATGAAGTTCCACGTGCATGACATCCCGGTTATGTTGTTTCATTTCAGCCGGAGCGCCGATACGGATCAGTTTACCTTGATGCATAATGGCAAGTCGATCGACAGATAGTTCCGCCTCGAGTACGTTATGAGTGATAAGTAAAACTGCCACACCTTTTCTTGCTAGTGAACGCACTTCATCCCACAACAGCTTCCGCCGAATCGGATCGACATCATTCGTCGGCTCATCAAGGATGACGAGCTTCCCTGGAACAACAGTTGCCATACAGAACGTCACTAGTCGGCGAATACCACCAGAAAGTCGTTCGGCACGCGTATGTTCCCATTGTTCGAGTTTTAGTGCCCGAATGAGACGCGTCGTATTTCGTTTTACGTCTCGTTTTTTTGCACCACGCATACATCCGGTTAGTTCTATCGCTTGTCGTGGAGTTAAGCCACTTAATGAAATGTTTTCTTGCGGTTGAAACGTACATAGTTTTCGAGCAATGTGTGGTCGTTTAACGACATCTGCCTGATCGATTGTAATGGAGCCAGTTGTCGGCTTCATAAAACCGATAATTTGTGAGACGAGTGTCGTTTTACCGGCACCATTTGGACCTAATAAACCGAACACTTCTCCTTTTTCTATGTGAAAACTTACCGCATCATTCACGGTCGTAGTACCGAAATGTTTCGATACATCTTGCACAGCTAACATCATTCGTCCTCCTTTTATGATATAATCGTACCAACAAATACGACAGGAACTTAAATACCAACAGTATTAAAATACCATTGGTATTTATAATATGAAATGTAACAAAAATTGTCAAGGGGAGATTCGTATGTCAAAAAAACGATTAACGCGTGAAGAAATGAAGCAACAAACGAGAAAGCAGTTGCTTGAAGTGGCGACACGACTGTTTGCGTCGAAAGGGTATTACGAAACGTCGGTCGATAAAGTAGCTGAGGAGGCGGGTTTCTCAAAAGGAGCTGTCTATTCTAATTTCGGATCGAAAGAAGATTTGTTTCTTGCGGTATTTACGGAAAGCCAACAGGAAGATTTAGCAACGTTAGCCGAACTTGCGACACAGTTTTCATCATTAGATGCATTCGTTGCGGCGATATCAAAGCACCACGAGAGAGAACGCAAACAAAATGAGCCGTGGACGTTATTAAAATTAGAATTTTTACTATTTGCGTTACGTGAAGATCAAGCTCGCGATAAACTGTTAGCAATTATGGAGCAAAATCGTAAACAACTTGCGCAAATCATCGCGCAAATAGACAAAGATCCTTTGCGACAAAAGGAGTACGACTATGAACGACTCGCCTTTTCCTTATTAACATTCGATATCGGTATCGGTATTCAAGCTACGTTAGATGAGGCGAGTGTTCCAAATGGGATGTATGAGGAAATTTTACAAAAGTTGTTTCAACTCGATGAAAGAGAGTGAATCGTGTTGTTGAAACATTGAAAAGAGCACAGAAATACCCGCAAGTTACGTTCATAAAACTTGCGGGTTCATCTATTAAACTACACGTTCTATATGAATGGAACGATTTTGCCGTATATCGATGTAGCGATTATCGATTTGAACGACCGGGTGAAGTGGATCGTTTTGGTGAATCATAATAATCGTTCCTACTTGTCCGTTAGTGAATAGTACTTCGCTTCCCGTTAAACTAGCCATAATGCGTTCGATAAACACCGTCGTAATTTCTGGATCGAGCGCACCGAACGTATCGTTATTCATTTGATAGAGCACTTCGTAAAAAGGAGATGCATCACGGTACACTCTTTTTGAAGTCATCGCGTGAAAAATATCTGCGACAGCAACGATACGGCTAAAATAATGAATGTCATCTTTTTTCAATCCGTACGGATACCCTGTTCCATCTAATCGTTCGTGATGTTGCAGGGCAACGAGGGCGTGTACTTTATTCGTTCCACTCGTCTGTTTTATAATGTCGTAGCCGTAAATCGTATGCTTTTTCATTTGTTCAAACTCTTCATCCGTTAACCGCCCTGGTTTATTTAATATTTCTTCCGGTATTTTCATTTTTCCAACGTCGTGTAAAAGGCCGGCGATCGACAAGTTAAGTAAATCCGCTTCATCTAATTTGAGCCATTTACCTATCATATTAGAAATGGCTCCAACAGCGATATTGTGGCGATACGTATAATCATCTTTTGCTTGTAACGATGTAAACAAACTCGTAATTTGTAAACCTTCCGTTACTTCCGTTAGGACAGGGACTACATCGCGTTGTAATTCAGAAAGAGGTAAATGAAGTGTTTCTCGAACTTCATCGAATACTTCCCTTACTTTCGGTACTGTTTCATCAATTATTTTCGCATATTTGTTTGGTTTATATTCAACTATGTCGTTTGGATTGATCACTATTTCATGTTTCATTAATTTATCAATATGATCTTTTGTTATTTTCGTCTGTCTCGGTAATAAAAGTACGCCCCACGGGCTATATATATTTACTTTACTCGCCTTTCCGATTAGCCGTTCTAAAGTAACGTGCATCGAAGTCCCCCTCCTAATCAAAAAGTAATGATTAACGCCCACTTTTTTACAACTATACGTAATATTGTACCATAAATTACTAATTGAGCTAGTTGACACATTGTATGCGTACAACTATTTGTCGTTATACTTTTATTCACATTGGGACTTTTCTAATCATTTTATCGTGAAAGATAGCATATTTACACGAATGAAAATAGTTACGATGATAGAAAGGTATGTATGAGTATGTTGAAAAAAGGTATAGTACAAGAAGTGTGTGAATAGGTAGTCACATAATAAAAATACAAAACTTAAGTCGTACATTCGTAAAAGATCAGCTCCTAAAAGTAGCTAATATATGACAATGGTAGTGTAGTATGATACATTTTGGTTAACTTATTATGGAAATGGGGGGGTTACGATGCCATACATAATGATGATCATCGTCGTCTTTATATATTCGGGAAATATTATCGTCGGAAAAGCAATAAACGATTTGTATCCGTTCACAATTACTTTTTTTCGTTTGCTCATCGCGTTCGCCTTTCTCTTTCCACTTGGATACCGTGGTGCTCGCGAAGCACGGGGGACGTTTATGACGTATAAACGGCCATTTCTCATTATGGCACTTACTGGTATCGCACTATTCAATACATTTTTGTACGGTGCACTACAGTTTACATCAGCGACAAACGTTTCCGTGCTCGAGTCAGCTATTCCTGTCGTTACGTTATTACTAAGTGCTTGGCTCTTAAAGGAACGTTTGTTACCAATTCAACGGTTCGGCATTATTCTTTCGTTCATCGGCTCTGTTACTGTAATCATTAACGGGAAGTTTCTACAACTTGCGGAAATTCCGTGGAACGTTGGAGATCTCATTATGTTTGGGGCGATCATTTCCTGGGCAATATATTCTGTATATGTAAAACAATATATGCATCTTTTTCCGGCATTTGGTGCACCACTCGTCATGACCGCTGTATCACTTATCATCGTTTTCCCATTTTTACTTATAGAGTGGTATATATTCGGGATTCCACAGCTGTTTTCGATGAATTATGTGCTCGGTTTACTTTAACTCGGTATTTTTCCATCGTTTATAGCGTTAATTTTATTCAATCGTGCCGTTGATCTATTAAGTGCATCGGAGGCCTCCGTATTTTTAAACTTTTTGCCTGTTGTCACAATCGCAGCAGCGTACCTTTGGCTCGGGGAAACAATTACGCTTATGCAATTAGCCGGCTCTGCACTCGTCATTATCGGCGTCTTATTTACGAATCGGGTTCGTGCAAACGATCGGACGAAAGTAATTCGTTCAGAGGAGATTAGTTAATGAACAGGAGAGGGTGAGACGTAAGTTTTCAAAGTGTGAAATGATTTCTGTACAACAGCGTCGTAAAATGGAGTTAGATTACCGCTAAGTATAAAACAGATCGAATGCGGGAGTTGAAGACAGTTATGCATGTTATTTTATTTGATGGTGAGTGTAATTTTTGCGACGCTATCGTTCAATTTATGATAAAAAGAGACAAAAAGGCTTTGTATCGTTTCGCATCTATTCAAAGCGATGTAGGGCAACAGATAATAAAACAATGTAATGCTCCAACGAATATAGACAGTTTCATGCTCATTGAAGGACATAACTGTTATTACAAATCAACGGCTGCTTTACGGGTTTGTAAAAATTTAAACGGGTTATGGAAGCTGTTTTATTGCTTGTTGATTATACCAAAACGAGCGCGCGATTATTTGTATCATATTGTTGCCAAAAACAGATATAAATGGTTTGGAAAAAAAGATAGTTGTATGTTGCCATCTCCCGAAATAAAAAAGCGGTTTTTATCGTCATAAAAATGGATATATTTCTACGATCGCTTTTCAGTCGAGTGTGCTTTAAACAATAGTTCATAAACGTCATACGATATGAGCACCCGGAAAGGACAGTTTTCGGGTGTTTTTAGTGTGAGAATTGGCCGATGTCATCGTACATATAACGAGAGGTCGTATAACGATACGGATGATGTGATGAATTCGTATGGAAAGAGAGACTATCATTCGTTTATCACATTAATGCCTCCATAAAAAAGGGTACTAAATGAATAGCGTTTTAGTACCCGTCTCCCTGCTGTTTTTTCCCGTTTGTACGTATAAAAAATACGTTAGAAAATTAGAAACGTGTCTTTTTTATAGAAAAACATAGTTATTTAATCCAATAATTGTTTGCAGCAGCAACTGTCTGAAAGTGGATCGCAATAACTTCAGATGCATGAATTAAACTATCAGCATTTTTACTATATTTAGGGCGAAGCTTTTTACGAATCGCTTCGTTTGGTTGTGTCACTTCGACTCCTTTTTGGGCAAGTTTTACAGCGAGCTCAAAGCCAGCCTCCGGTGTACGCGTTTGTAATGTTCGTAATGTTGAATTCATTTTCATTCCTCCTACGTAGCCGTTTTACGTATATATATGAAAAACGTAAACGAGACGTTCAGCACGTAAGGTTTTATTCGTCATGATCGGCATATTCCCAATAATAAATGGTGGCGACTATACCGAGAATACTCGTGACGATGATATATAAATAATGAACGAATTCGTAATCAAAAGGTGTTCCACTTATCCCACTGTAAAGTGCGGGTAAGGCCCAAGGAAAATATTCGCCGTAACCGACCGCAATGATCAGTTGTGAAAAAATTAACACGAATAATATATATCCAAATGGTGCTAAATATCCGCGACTGAAAGAGGCAAAAAATGCAGCTGGTAAACATAAAGCGATCGTACATAAAGCGACGAAGAGGAGCCGGAAAAATCCACTGGAGAATGAAACGTTCGTAAACGAATCGAGTTGTAATAGTAGCCCGCACGCTATGCCGATGATGACTAATGCAAATACGAGAAAAAAACTAGCAATAAACGTACAGAAAAACTTTGCAAAGACGACAATTGTACGGGAATAAGGAAGAGCGAGTAAATCTTTTACCGTACCGTGAACGAATTCACGACCAAACATCCAACTCGTTATAAAACTGAACGCAATGATTCCTCCTACTGCAATCATTTGTGACTGCACGTCGAAAAAGGCAGTCCAACTTGCTTCATTTGCAAATTGTGCCTTTTGCCCAAGTAAACCCATTTGGGCCGCGATGTGTGGGTGTTGTAATGCATACATAAATAAAGACGCTACGATCGGGATGAGCATGCATAACCCGCCTACGATCCAAAAGATGTAACTTCGAAACAGTTTATATAATTCTACGCGAACGACACTCATCAAAGGGTGCATCGCAGAGTCACTCCTTTACTTGAATGATGCGAAGAAAATAGTCCTCCAAACGTTCTCGTTCGACAGCAAAATAGCGTATCGCTACGTTATGGTGCACGAGCTGATGTGCAATCCGTTCACGATAATGAATGGCCTCTTTATCCGTTATAAAAAGCGATTGTTTATCTTGTACGTTTGCTGCAACACCTAATGGCTGGAGGGATTTCTTTGCCTTAATAGCATCTTTCGTTTCGATAACTAAACGACGTTGTAAAGCATTTTCCAATTGTGCAGCGTTTTTTTCCGTTATGATCGTCCCAGCGTGAATAAAACCGATCCGGTGGGCGAGTTGACTCATTTCATCAAGTAAATGACTTGAAAGGACAATCGTCGTTTTTTCTTCTTCTGCGAGTTGTCGTAACAACGTACGCATCTCGATGATTCCGGCAGGATCAAGTCCGTTTACTGGTTCATCTAACAATAAAATGGACGGTCGATGTAAAAGTGCTTTGACAAGTGCAAGTCGTTGTTTATTGCCGAGTGATAAATCGTTTGCTCTTTTTTTTCGGTACATCGTTAAGGAAAGCATCTCAAGCAGTTCCAACCCTCGGTTTTCTGGGACTAAGCGTAGTTGACAAGCGATCTTTATATTTTCCTCTACTGTTAACTCGGGATAAGCTGTCGCCGTTTCAATTACATAACCGACATGACGCCAAATCTCATACGAGCGTCTCCCTACATGGACCCCTTGAACGTACGCCTGACCACTAGAAGGGCGAACCATTCCGAGTAACAAGCGCATTAACGTCGTTTTTCCCGCACCATTTAGACCGACGAAACCGTATATTTCCCCACGTTCAATGTGTAAGTTTACATTTCGGACAGCATAAATAGAGCCGTATCGTTTCGTTAAGTTAGCCGTTTTAATAACCGGTGACAATGAGGTCACTCCTTTCGAATGAGGCCAGATGCGATATACCGAATGAGACGGTCGAGTGTGATGTCAAATGTATCAACCCCGATTTCTTCACGTTGTAACAGTAAAATAAATAGAGCTCGAAGTATACTAGCGACAACATCTGGTTCCTCTGTTACGTATATATTTTCTTTTTCCCAATGAGCAAGTAACGCTTGAATTGCTCGTTCATCGTGGATGACATGTTGCTTCCACTTTTCTTTATCAAATGTTCGCATTAGATGAAGATGATCCTCACTGAAAAACTGCTGTAACAACGCACTTTCGTTTATGACGGTAACGATATAACGTAATATTTGTTGCAGTTTTTCCTCAGGTAATAATGTAGCATTTGGTTTAAACGTAACGATACGTTCCCGAAGGTTTTTTTCCTCAAGCTCAAGAATATCGAAATATAAATCTTCTTTAGAACGGAAAAAATGATAAAATGTTCCTTGGGCAATGCCGACTCGTTTCGTTATATCTTGAATACTCGTTTTCTGATAACCGAATGTCGTAAACAACCTTTTCCCTGTTTCGATTAGTTCGTTTGTAATGTTATTTTTTTCTCGTTCAGAAAACTTACGCGCCATCTTATCACCTCATATATGAATGTATGAATATTTTGTTTTATTATTCATATAAATGATACCATAAAACTTTAACCGACGGAAGTGAGACGAAGCAATTTCATCATATGCTACTTTTTACGCCCGTCAGTTTGCTTCTTTTTCTCATACGGAGTATAATTTTGGTAATTATGGAGTGAAACGAGCCACTTAAGTAGTACGACATCGCACGTCATAAGTCGATTATTTTTGACTTACTGTTCGTTGTTGTACTACATTAATAAGTGTATCTTTTAAATTATTACATGGAGCTTTCATTTTGAGGGCGAAGTAGGGAGTAGAGAATGATGTCAAAACTGCAAGATGACGTTTATATAGATCGTATAAAACAGTTTTTAGAACGGTCCGATGGGAATATGGAAGAGAAGTTAGCGAAGTCACAAGTCGTAATGGATGCGTTTAAAGAGTTAATTGAAGTTTGTGGTGACGATCCACAACGTGATGGATTGCAAGAAACGCCGTATCGGGTGTTAAAAGCATTTCTAGAATATACTGAGGGATATCACGAAGATCCGAAAAACCATTTGGAAAAGCAGTTTGATGTCGCGCATGATGAAGTCATTATCGTAAAAGATATCGACTTTAATTCGTTATGCGAGCATCATTTTGCACCTATTTTCGGTGTAGCCCATGTCGGTTACATTCCGAACGGAAAAATTACTGGTCTATCGAAAATTGCTCGAACAGTCGATGGATATGCAAAACGTTTCCAAGTACAAGAACGGTTGTCGAATGAAATTGCTGATGCGATGAATGACGTATTACAACCGAAAGGAGTTATTGTCGTCATAGAGGCGACGCATATGTGTATGTGCGGACGTGGCGTAAAGAAAAAAGATTCGCTCACGGTGACGACATCTAGTAGAGGCGTGTACCGCGACGATCGTGATTTACGTAAAGAATTTATGGCACTAATAAAAGAATAGGCTCACTCGATGTAGATGGGGGTAGATTCATTGAGACATGCTATTATTACAGCAGGCTCAAAAGGATTAGGGAAAGTAGTGACAGAAACGTTTTTACAAAACGGTCATTCAGTCACCGTAAACTACCGAAGCGATGAACAGCGCATTGAAGAACTACGTGATGAATGGCGAGCATATAGCGATCGATTACAGTTCGTTCAAGGCGATATATGTGAAAAAGAGACGATTACACGGATCGTCGATCGAGCGGTAGAAAAATTTGGGCGCGTCGACTTTTTAATAAATAATGCGGGTCCGTATATATTCGAAGAGAAGAAATTGGCAGATTATGAAGAATCCGAATGGTACGAAATGATTGAAGGAAATTTAAGCGCTGTCTTTCACTTTATTAAACGTGTCATCCCAATTATGCGCAAGCAACGATTTGGACGAATCGTCACGTACGGATTTCAAGACGCCCATTATGCACCTGGCTGGGTGTACCGGTCTGCCTATAGCGCCGCAAAAGTCGGTCTCGTTTCATTGACGAAGTCGATTGCACTTGAAGAAGCCGAAAATGGTATTACGGCGAATATGGTTTCACCTGGTGACATAACCGGGAAGATGAAAGAAGCATCGATTGCTATAGCAAAATCGGCGACAGATGATAAAACACCGATTGGTAGACCCGGATCAGGTGGCGATATCGCACGGATCATCGCATTTCTATGTGAAGAAGATGCTGATTTTATTACCGGAACGGTCGTAGAGGGTACGGGTGGAATAAACGTCGTCAATCGAAGAAGATAAAAAAGCTAGAGCAAAACTAGGTTTATAGAAGTGAAAATGGATGGAATTGCTACAAAGTAGTGAATCCGTCCTTTCATTGGTATTGTTGTCGATGACAATCAGCGGGATCATCATTTACTTCGTCAGTAAAAAATTGATTTAACGAAATAGAAAAACGTTGTGCACGCTCCGTAATAAAGAGCTGCACAACGTTTTTTATGATGATGAATGTGGTTGAATAGCTTCGATCTGGAATCCTTCAATTTGTATATCTTCGTCTAACTCGATCGTTAACCGAGGTCGTCCGTCACGTGTCGTATACGTTACTTTATCTAAATGTTCACGCTTCAATGTCACTTTGACTGAGTCCGTTTTAATCGATACGTTTTTTGGTAGCAAATTCATCGCTTTTAACGTTTGGTTCTCCTCTGGAACGATCGATTCGTAGGCAGTTTTTAATTGTTCTGAATCGACTTGTTGAATGCCGCTATTTTTCATAATTTGTTCGACGTCGCGGTAATCGAGTCGAATCGACTCCGCCTCTTCATCATTTTCATCGATTATTTCGTCGATTTCTTCATACATTGCATGGATCGTTTCCGAGTCGATTTGATCATTGGCGACCGAACTGACGATCATTTCAAAGTTCGTTTTATCATCTTTAGCTGTACTAGCACGTTTACAGCCGAGGACATTTTCTACGAATATATCGTCGAGCACGTTCGGTTTATGATTGTAAAAGAGCACTTCATTGACGTTCGTAAAACCTGCCGTAATCGTTGGAAACATAAAGCCTACGATCGGTTTAGCTAACTGAATAATCGGATCGACATCGACATTTGCTCTAAATTGTTTTTCGATGTAATCGAAAGTGAGCGCTGTTTCCGGTAATGTTGATTCATTTATACTACATAAAATAAATCGGTGGACGTCATCTACTGACGAAACTGGCGCATCATCGATGTCTACTTTTTTTGTAGCGTTGCGGCTTTCCGCTTGAATAAACGTGAGCACGGTATCTTTATCATACTGTTTTTCCTCGGTACATTTAGCTGCTATTTTTAACACCGTATCTAACCATGCATCTCGTTCTGTCACTTTTACTGCCGTTTGTAACATCTGTTGCATATCATTGTTGGCTGTTTTATCCCATCGTAACGGAAAGAGCTTCGTATCGATTCGACCGGATAATGTCTTTTTAAAGTTCGTTAAAAATAATTCCTTTGTGTCAGATTCAAGCATCTCAAACGGTTCATATTCGTAATGATACATCGTTTTTGCTTCTTTTTGTACGTACACGTTACATAGATGTGTAATATTAAGTTGTTCATTATGTAATGTAAATTGGCGCCGTATTGTTGCGATATCTTCTTTGTTCAATTCATTTCACTCCCCGAACCGATTATACATCGTTTACTTATTACTGCCAATTGTTTTCGGTTCAATTAGTTTACAAAGTGAAATGACGTATGCTACAGTCCGAATAGTTATATGTAGATTTACCGGAAAGGATGGACGAAATGAAATTAAGTGTCTTAGACCAAGCACCAGTGACAAAAGGAAACGAAGCACCGACTGCCTTAAAATATGCAGAAGAGTTAGCCTTATTAGCGGATGAATTAGGGTATGAACGGATGTGGATGGCAGAACACCATAATGCAAAAGCATTCGCTAGTTCCGCTCCAGAAATTACTGCCGCTCATTTAGCCGCAAAAACGAAACGAATTCGAATCGGAACTGGCGGCGTGATGATGATGCATTATTCGCCACTAAAAATGGCAGAAGTGTTTAAAACGTTAAGCTCCCTTTCACCAGGCCGAATCGATTTTGGCGTTGGGCGCGCACCAGGAGGCGACGGGTATTCTGTCTATGCTCTTTCAGAGGGAAGACAACCGATGGTACATAATATGTATGAAAAACTGCAAACGACGCTACAGTTTTTACAAGATATAAAGCCGGATGATCCGCTTTATGAACATGTACACGCAATTCCGAAGTTTGCTCCACTTCCTGAAGCGTGGCTACTCGGCTCAAGTGGAGCGAGTGCAGTACAAGCAGGGGAACTCGGTCTCGGCTATTCGTTTGCACAGTTTTTTAATGGTGAATTGTCGAAAGATATCGTAGAGGCATATCGGAAAAACTTCAAACCGTCCCCGTTGATGGAAAAGCCGTACGTCATCGTCACATACATGGTAACAGTCGCAGAGACGAAAGAAGAAGCGGAATTTCAAGCACGCCCGCAAGATATTGCACGGCTTAAAATTCGTCGCGGAGAAGGGGCGATGCAAGCATTAACGCCAGAAGAAGCCGAAGATTATCCGTTAACAGAGCGTGATGAATTAGAAATCGCCGATAACCGACGTCTTCATTTAGTCGGTACGCCGGAAGAAATCGCCGAACGCCTCATACGTGAACAAGAAACGTACGGATTTGACGAAGCGATGATTTGTAGTATACCTCATGCGCAATCGCAACGATTGAACGTCTATAAGCTATTAGCTGAACAATTGTTATCATAAGTTAGTTTACGATCCCGAACGACTATCGTTTTAGTACGATGTGAAGTTCGGGTTTTTGTTTGTAAAAAAATATGCTCGGCAATTTTAAAACTATTAAAATAAGAAAATTTTATAACGCTTGACAAACGAGAATGATAGTTTATAATTACATATACCGGTAAGGGTATATAAAAGGTGGTGAAAATAACTAACACATTTTATATATTTATTCAAAAAAGAAATACTTTATGATAAACGGAGGGTACAAACATGGCAGTGGAAGTAGATCACGTGTTAGATGCAAAAGGGCTCGCATGTCCGATGCCGATCGTGAAAACAAAACAAGCAGTTGAAAAATTGCAGCCAGGGCAAGTGTTAGAAGTGTTAGCGACTGATCGTGGTTCCATCGCAGATTTACAAGCATGGGCGAAAAGTAGTGGACATCATTATATCGGAACGAAAGAAGACGGTGACGTATTAAAACATTATTTGCGAAAAGCTACAGAGTCAGAGCAAAAGGGAGAAATAAAATATCCTCATACAATCGATAATGAAACGTTAGCGGAACATGTTAACAACGGTCGTGCATGCACGATCGTCGATGTACGTGAACCAGCGGAATATGAATTCGGACATATACCCGGGGCTATTTCTATTCCGTACGGTCAATTACAACATCGACTACAAGAATTAGAAAAAAATGATGAAATCTATGTCATTTGTCGTTCGGGAAACCGAAGTGATTATGCATGTAAAGAACTAGATAAAGCCGGTTTTACGAATGTAAAAAACGTCATTGATGGAATGATGAAGTGGGATGGACCGATCGAGAAAAACGTTTAAAGGTGATGAAATTGAAGTTATTGGCGCTTTAAGTTTTATTCATTTGCCAATGATGTAATGATGTCGTTGTTATTTTAGTATTTAGAAGGAGAGGAAATATGATGGAAGTAGTAAAAGTAGTAAACGCAACTGGGTTAGCTTGTCCGATGCCGATCGTTCAAACGAAACGTGCGATCGATTCGATTGCAAGCGGGGAAGTGTTAGAAGTACATGCAACAGATAGAGGGGCAAAAAACGATCTTACAGCATGGGCAGCTTCGGGTGGACACGAACTCGTTAAACACGCAGAAGAAGACGGAATCTTTAAGTTTTGGATTAAAAAAGGATAATACAAGGTGGGGGATGCTCCCCCTTTCTCGTGTAAAGTAAAATATGATGAACGTATGATATAGTTTACAACATACAACGATAGGACGTAGCGACATCTGTTATGAAATAATTATATTGAAAACTGCAACGATACGTGATTGATTCACATAGATTCAACAACAGCAATCTATCTTCGTGTATGGAATGATCGCACAAGGAACGTTTTTTGAAAAGAGGCGAAGCGGATGGATATATCGTTTATCGTCATCATTTTTTTAATTGGCTTTATCGGCTCATACATTTCAGGAATGGTCGGAATCGGAGGTTCCATCGTCAAATACCCGATGTTACTATACATTCCTCCACTATTCGGGATGGCTGCCTTTACAGCACATGATGTTGCTGGTATAAATGCTGTTCAAGTGTTTTTTGCGACGATCGGTGGTGTATGGGCATATCGAAAAAGTAGTTATTTAAATAAACAATTAATATTGTATATGGGTTCAGCTATTTTGATCGGAAGTTTTATCGGTGGATACGGTTCAAAATTAATGACAGATAGTTCGATTAATCTCGTTTACGGTGTCTTAGCATTAATTGCTGCTATTATGATGTTTGTTCCAAAAAAAGGAATCGACGATATTCCACTAGAGAAAATTCAATTTAATAAATTAGTGGCAGCTATTTTTGCTTTAGTCGTCGGAATCGGTTCTGGTATTGTCGGAGCGGCTGGTGCATTTTTACTCGTTCCGATTATGTTAGTTGTCCTCCAAATTCCGACGCGTATGACGATTGCATCATCGCTAGCGATTACGTTTATTTCATCGATTGGATCTACCGTAGGAAAAGTAGCGACAGGGCAAGTCGACTATTTCCCTGCTAGTGTGATGATTGTCGCTAGTTTAATTGCAGCACCTTTAGGTGCAAAGACAGGTCAAAAAGTAAGTACGAAACTATTACAAATTATATTAGCGATCTTAATAGGCGCAACGGCAATTAAAATATGGGGTGATATTTTGTTATAAAGAACGTGATCGTAAAAAAGTATGCATTTTTTAAAGAGCAATTCATTTCGTTTGACATTATACTATTAGGGGTATATTCTATTCATGACGAATGGTACATTCGTTCTTTTTTAACGATCAAATTATACCTATGGGGGTAATAAAATATGGCCGATAAAAAGAAAACGACGATTATTTTATTTAGTGGGGATTACGATAAAGCAATGGCGGCATTCATCATTGCGAATGGTGCTGCTGCATATGACCACGACGTGACAATCTTTGCGACATTTTGGGGTTTAAATGCTTTCCGAAAAAATGCTCCTGTTCCGACAAAGAAAAGTCTTTTAGAAAAAATGTTCGGGAAAATGATGCCACGTGGTCCAGAAAAAATGAGTTTATCGAAAATGAATTATGCTGGTTTCGGTCCGAAATTAATAAAACACGTTATGAAAAAACATCAAGCAATGCCACTAGACGAATTAATTTCGATGGCAAAAGCACAAGGTGTAAAACTCGTCGCATGTACGATGACGATGGATCTACTCGGGCTACAAAAAGAAGAGTTACTCAATGACATTGAATATGCGGGAGTCGGGGCATATTTAGCTGATGCAGAAGACGGCAATGTTAATTTGTTCATTTAAACGACGAAAGAGACGGCATAGGTGGGATATATTTCATACGCATTCATAATCGCTATCGTCATTTTGTTTATATAACGTAGGATGTATAAAATGTTTTTATCGTATATGTAAAAATCAGATGTCTTTGAAGTTTTCCATAAAGGTCACATTCGGTGATATCGAGGATGGAGGGAACGAATGAAAGAGTTAACGACGGCGGAAGTTGAAAAAATGCGGCGCGATGAACAAATAGAAATTATCGATGTTCGGGAAGCTTTTGAAGTAGCTTTAGGAACGATTCCTGGTGCGACACATATTCCACTTGGACAAATTGAAGCACGCCTCGATCATTTTAAACGAGATAAGACGTACGTGATCATTTGTCGCTCAGGGAATAGAAGCGGTGTTGTGACTCAGTATTTAGAAGCATGTGGAATCGATGCGTACAATATGATTGGTGGGATGATCGATTGGCAAGGTACGATGGAATAATTTTTTAATCTGCATGAGGGGGTGCGACTACTTTTATAGAAGGTGTCGTTATCTTTTAAACAAATGTAAGCACTGAATATATTCAATAAATTCATCATGGAGGAATGGAAAATGACATTAAAGTCAGTAACTGCTGCAGAAGTTTCGGAAAAAGTTTTAAACGATGAATACGTATTTTTACTCGATACGCGTAATGAAGCTGATTATAACGATTGGAAAATTGAATCAAACAGTTTTGACTATTTAAACGTTCCGTATTTCCAACTGCTTGATGGCATTGATTCGATTAAAGACAAGTTGCCGAAAGATGAAGAAATACTCGTGACGTGCGCCCAAGAAGGTTCTTCAAAAATGATTGCTGAAATGATCAATGAGGCTGGTTTTCAAGCTGCTTATTTAGCGGGTGGAATGAAGTCTTGGAGTGAGCATTTAGAAAAAGTAAAAGTGTACGAAGACGATGATGTTGCGGTATATCAATTCATTCGCGTTGGAAAAGGTTGCTTATCGTATATGGTCGTTTCTGAGGGAGAAGCGTTAATCGTCGATCCAGCACGGTTTATTGAGGAGTATGAACGAGCAGCGGCGGAGGCAGGTGCAAAAATAACGCACATTGTCGATTCCCACTTACATGCAGATCATATTTCTGGCGGTCCGGCATTAGCGGAAAAAGTAGGCGCAACATATTATTTAATGAAAAGTGAAGGAGCAATTTTCGACTTCGAACATTTGGAAAACTACGAAGTAATTGAGTTTAGTAAAGTTTCCGTCGAAGTTATTGCGGTAAAAACGCCTGGGCATACACCTGGAAGTGTATCATTTTTCGTGAACAACAAATTACTCTTTTCTGGAGATACGATTTTTATTAGCGGTCTCGGGCGCCCAGATTTAGGAAATAAAGTGAAAGAATGGGCGGAAGATTTATATGAAACAGTCCATTCAAAAGTAGCGGAAATTGCCGATGACGTCATCGTGCTTCCGTCACACTATGCTGACTTAGATGCGGAAATAAACGGCGACGGTTTTATCGGTGATTCGCTCGGGGAGATTCGAAAACGAAATGAAAAAATGTTTACTGCATCGCGTGAGGACTTCTTACAAAGTGTTGAAAAATCAGCAAGCTCTGTAAAACCACCAAACTTTGAAGAAATTATTGCCATTAACCGTGGATACGAGACGGCCGATCACGATAAAATGCAAGAATTGGAAATTGGCCCGAACCGCTGTGCGGTTTATCATACGGACTGATTGAAGAAAATAAGTATTACGTACAGTTTTACTGTGTGAACTCACTTTTGAATCGTTGTAGCATGAAAAGATAGACTTGCTTCCATATCTGGGTAAAATGAGAACCCGAATTGAATTCATTTTATTTTGCGATTCAATTCGGGATTTTCTATAACGAATAGGGGACATACTTATTTTGAACTTTTTTATTAAACGAGCAAACGTATTTGTTCGGACATTTGTATGATAGTATGCAAACTTACGTATCGTTTCAGTTTTTAGCCGTTCCCATGATCGATATTCGTTTTCGTATCAGTTTTATCATCGGTTTCTTTGAAAGTGAGTTGCTTGCGTTAATGTTATCTCGATAAGTTTAACGTAATTCTGTTTTAGCGTTAATGTTGATTGGCTCTCTTTAACGCAAGGAGTTTTCGTGTTAAAGTCGTTTGATCATGTTTAACGCAAAGAGTTTTTAGCGTTAACGTTGTGAGGCTATCTTTAACGTAAGAAAATCTAACGTTAAGGATAGCTTTTAACTTTTAACGCAAGAATCGCTCTCGTTAAAGTGTTTATAGTTTCTTTGACGCAAGACCGGTCTCTCGTTAAACTTATTACGCTCTCCTTAACGTAAGCAAGTCTTGCGTTAACTACACGCATGATACTTTAACGCAAGAAACTAAAACCTCTTCCCCCCACTTCAGAAGTAACGCATTGTATAAAACAAGCATCCTCGCTACAGAGATAACATGTTTCATAAAACTTTCCCATCCTCTACACAAGGAATACGTTCCATAAAACTTGCTCTATCCCAATACGGTCAAAAACTACTCTTAAAACTACTTCACTCTAAAAAACTACACTTGCTTTATCAATTGAAGACGGTCGTTAAATAATGTCCGGTACGATAAAAAGCCGAGCAGTACACTGGAGACGCTAGCTGTCGTCAGTAATAAAAACAAGACGAGTAATTGAAACTGTACGGCCTGAAGCGGATCAGCGCCAGCGATAATTTGTCCGCTCATCATGCCAGGAAGTTGGACGAGTCCCATCGTTTTTTGACTTTCGATCGTCGGAATCATACTTGCTTTAATCGCATCGATAAGTGGCCGGTTTACCGCCTGTTTCGCCGTACCGCCGAGCGATAAAATTAATTCGGTCTCGCCCGCACTCGCTTCCACTTCCGCAGTAAATCGATTTAAAAATAAAATCGACAAGACCATTGAATTACCAATGACCATCCCACTTAATGAAATAATATATTGCGCCGTTGGCGGAACGATTTGAAACCCGAGCAAAATCGCTTGCGTTAACAGTTCAACGAAGACGAGTGTAACGACGATTTTCCACGTAATTCCTTTAATTTGCTTCCCTTTTTTACGAGCGTTAAGCGTCGCTGCGACGATCATTAACGTTACCATAAGCGCAATATACACATAACTTTCCGAATCGAAGACGAATTTCAACACGTATCCGACCGCTAACAGTTGTACGATCGAACGGACCGTTGCAATCATCGTATCTTTCTCTAAGCCGAGCCGTAATACTTTTGATAATAGAAGTGGAATAAGGACGAATATTAACGTTAAAGCTAAGATTGGATACGTCATTTTTCTCCTCCTAGTAAAAACTGACGCGCCGCCTCCGATTCCGGTTCGGTTAAAACTTCAATACTACCTCGTTCTACAAGTCGCCCGTCGACTAACACCCACACATCGTGAGCAACTCGTTTCGCCTGTTCTAAATCGTGTGTAATCCAAACGACTGTCATTTTTGCTTCTTTTTGCAACGTCGTAATGAGCCGTTCAATTTCTTCTACACTATGACGATCGAGTGCAGACGTAATTTCATCGAGCAACAATACGTTTGCCCCGTTTATTAACGTACGCGCGATCGATACTTTTTGCCGCTCTCCACCAGATAAATCGGTAACATCTGTACGTAAAAAACGTGCGCCTAAATCAACACGTTCTAAAAATTGTTTCGCTTCTAGCTCAGACAACGATTTTTGTTGCAACGTCCGTGGTAATGCTAAATTATCGTACACTGTTCCACGAATCATCGGAGCATCTTGCAAAGCGATGCCGACTTTTCGTCGTAAAACAGTAGGCTCGAACGTCGCAATGTCTGTCCCAAACAAAAATACTCGTCCAGACGTTGGTGAGAGTAAGCCATTGATCATTTTCAACAACGTCGTTTTTCCCGAACCAGACGGCCCGACGAGTGCCGTTATGTTATGTTGTGCGAACGTACCAGTGATGCGATGTAAAATTGTTTTATGAAGGACGTCGTAATATACGTCTGTAAACGTAATTGCTCGTTGTCGCTCATCTGCCATCTGTTCACCTATACCTCTCTACTTTGAGTTTTGCATCCAGTCGACTCTTCTTATCGAACGTTTTTTTCACAATGTCATTTTTTTATATAACATGATTACATATTATCAAATCCATCGTTTATCTCGCATATTTCACTTATATTACTCCGTTCCTATCCTTAGTATACGATGGAGCAAAGAAAAAAGCTTCCAATATAATGTCAATATTGGAAGCCTTCTATATTAGCTAACTGTTAATTAGCTCTATGATATCAAAAGTCGGGTACGTTCCTAAGTGGCGTAACGTACAGTCTTTGCTTCGTATATCTTCACATGCTCGTTCGTATCGCTCGATACAGTTTGTCGTATCCACATCGATGAAAAACATATATTCGCCAAGTTCCGTTTTCATCGGAGCTGAAGCAATTTTGGTCGGTTGAATGTCCCACCGTTTAAAGGCATCTAATACTTCGTGTAACACTAATAAATTATTTTCCGGAAAGGAAACGGTAAGGGATG
>DATGRY010000139.1:0-8965 GCA_035303165.1 Pseudogracilibacillus sp. | reverse complement strand
AGTTAGTCCGGGAAGCTAGGTCTACTCGGACAATTATTGGCGTGGCTTCGCAAATTAGTCCGGGAAGCTAGGTCTACTCGGACAATTATTGGCGTGGCTTCGCAAATTAGTCCGGCAAGCAAGGACTACCCGGACAATTTTTGTTGTTGTTGCGCAAGTTAGTCCGGCAAGCAAGGTCTTCCCGGACAATTATTGGCGTGATGGCGAAAGTTAGTCCGGCAAGCAGGGTTTACCCGGACAATTATTGGCGTGGCTTCGCAAATTAGTCCGGCAAGCAAGGTCTACCCGGACAATTTTTGTTGTTGTTGCGCAAGTTAGTCCGGCAAAGTGAGCCTCCCCGGACAATGACAAAAGTTGTTGAAATGAGGTGCGGCTACAGTTTTAAGAAACACGAATCGCGTACGCACCGTGCAAGCCAAGTCGTTAGGAAAGGACTTTTTCCTCGAGTGCTTCATAATGGATGAGCAGATGACCAGTTTCATCGGTATCGACGATCCCTTCTCTTTTAAAGGTGGAAAGTGTTCGGCTAATCGTTTCACGACTTGAGCCGATCATGTTTGCAAGCTCTCGGTTTGTAAAGGGGACGGTTAATCGGTATACGTCCTCTTCGATTCGTTCACCGTTACGTTTACTAAGACGCATTAACAATAAAATAACTTGTTCATGCACGTTGTATAAAATTTTCTGTTCGAGCCGACTTTGCAAATCGATAATAATTTCGCTTAAAACGCGAAACATTTTAATACTTACTTCTGGATGAGTTAACAAAAATTGTTCGAACGAAGCGATCGGAATATTAATGAGTGTCGCTTCCTCGATTATTTCCGCATGTGCTGGATAATTTCCTTTGCGAAAAAAACCTTGGTGTGGAAACATATCATCTTTTTGTAAGATGTTGACGATTTGTTCATTTCCCTCGATATCTGTCTTATAAATTTTCACTTTTCCCGACTGAATAAAAAAAACATCAGTGATCGGGTCTTCTTGCATAAATACGATCGTATGTGGTGCGTATTCTTTTTGCTCCGCAAAATCAGCAATTAAATCCATCTCATATGTATTTAAATCTTTAAAAATTGTAAATTGTTGCAGAAATGTTAAGATTTGATCTTTACTCATTTTTACCACCTAGTCGTAGTTGTTACGTACATTTTAGCATAGTGCGTTCGTCTGTTCTACTCGTTCCCCTTTTACGTGTGATGTAAATCACAGTATAGAAAGGGGTGTTTTTTTATAATGGAACACGACTTTAACGAAGTAGTACGTAATGAAAAAACGGCAAAGGGTGATAGTATGCAACAGAGTTTTTATGCAGAAAATCCGTTTATCGTCATTTGGGAATTGACACGTGCTTGCCAATTGAAATGCGTTCATTGTCGTGCGGAAGCACAATATAAACGTAATCCGCTTGAATTAACGCTAGAAGAGGGGAAACAGTTAATCGATGAAATTTATGCGATGAACAATCCATTACTCGTCTTTACGGGTGGGGATCCGTTAGAACGTCCAGACATGTTCGATATTGCACAATATGCAATAGATAAAGGCGTTCGTGTTTCTATTACGCCTTCTGCAACACCGAACGTGACAAAAGAAGTGATGAAGCGAGCGAAAGAAATCGGTATATCACGCTGGGCTTTCAGTTTAGACGGACATAACGAAAGCGTTCATGATCATTTTCGGGGAACGAGCGGCTCGTTTCAATTAACGATGCAAGCGATCCAATATTTACGGGAATTGAATATGCCGCTACAAATTAATACAGTCATTTCTCGCTATAATTATCCTTATTTAGATGAGATGGCCCAACTTGTTGAACAACTCGGTTGCGTTTTATGGAGCGTATTTTTCCTCGTTCCGACAGGACGCGGAAAAGAAAGCGATATGATCTCGCCTGTCGAGCATGAGAAAACGTTACGTTGGCTTTATGAATTGTCTAAACGAGCACCGTTTGATATTAAAACGACTGCAGCTCAACATTATCGTCGTGTCGTCATTCAACAAAAATTGCGCGAACGGAAAATTAACCGTTCCGAAGATGCAATCAACTATGCAGACGCATTGACGATAGAAAACATTCAAGATTTCGCTAATTTAGGTCGGGCACCACAAGGGGTAAACGACGGTAATGGATTCGTTTTTATTTCGCATATCGGCGATGTTTATCCGAGTGGCTTGTTACCGATTAAAGCAGGGAACGTTCGCACGACACCGTTAGCACACATTTATCGTGAATCAGAAGTGTTTAAAAACTTACGCAATCCCGATCGTTATAAAGGAAAATGTGGCGTATGCGAATTTCGTTTCGTCTGCGGTGGCTCACGCTCACGTGCTTACAACATGACCGGTGATTATATGGAGAGTGAACCGTACTGCATATACATTCCGAAAGCGTGGCGCGAAAAAGAAGCAAATGTAGTAAAACATTAAAAAGAGACAGACGACTGAAAAAGAGAATAAGCAATCTTCATCGCTGTCCTCATCACACGATATCGTAAGAGCGTGTACAAAAGTAATCGACAAGTGAAATGATGAAAACGTTGCTATAAACGAATAAAAGGCATGAAATTATATAGATGTGACAATGATAAGTGAATAAATGAACGATCGTGGACATTCCGAAGCCGCGGTAGTTTTTTATCATGAAAAATGATTAATTAAAATGTTCATATGCTCTCTTAAATGGTCCGTTCAGAAAAGTCGAGTGTTTATCATTGAATTAGCGTGAAGTGATCGGAAGAGTATACAGTAAAGTAGACAACATAGAATGACGTTAGAGTGGTAAGTTGTCTGATCGCAAACGTCTTATTTTTACGAATCGCTTTCTCGCGGAATGAAAGGTCGTTCGTTAAAAATGATGAGAAAATCCATATTCGTGATGTCGATTTCATTTTTAGAAGATAATACGGTGACAGCTTATAGCGAATGTAACTACTTTGCTTCGATTGTTTTGAGAGAACGACCCGGTACAATTTAATCCTTTTATGTGGTTCATGGAAACGATGTTATGACAATATCGTTCATTTTTACGATTCGTTATGTCACTAAGATTAAGAGCAAACCGAGCGCACAACAGTAAAGGGTAAAAATAATTAATCGTCCATGCAACATGACGGAGATAAACCATTTAAGTGCGACATACGTCGTTATAATAGCCGTTAAAAATGCAACGGTGTAAAGAATGAAGTTTTTATGAAACAATGTATCCTGAATGATCGTTTGTAACGATAACAATTGGATGCCGAATGTCACAGGAATATAAAGTAAAAACGAAAAGCGAATCGCTGTTTCTCTTTTAAACCCGAGCAGCATCGCAACGACGATCGTCACACCGGAGCGGCTTATTCCAGGAATGAGCGCTAACGTTTGCAACAAACCGATAATGCACGCTTCTTTCCACGTAATCGTCGTATCCGTTTTGTATCCATGTAAGCGCCGAATGATCCATAAAAAGATACCTGTCACAATTAAACTATAGCCGATATACCGAATGTTCACTAATTGTGTAGAAATAAACGGTTCAATGAGTAAGCCAATACTCCCCGTCATAAACGTGGCTAGAAGCAAATAAAAAACGTATTGAAATGACTTTTTATACTGTTCATGACGTGTCGTCATAAATACAAAACTCTCACGTAAAAGTGTTGTAATTTCTTTTCGATAAAGTGCGATAACGGCGAGTAACGATCCGAAATGGACGATAATTTCAAAAGATAAACCACTTGCTTCAATATGAAAAAGTTCACGGAAAATGATAAGATGTCCACTCGATGAGATCGGTAACGGTTCGGTAAAACCTTGTAATGCCCCGAGAAAGATGTACGTTAACAGTTGAATAAATTGCTCAATTGTATTCACACATTTCACAACCTTTCGTTATAGCGGCATTTAAATTGTTTGCGTTTTTTTCCACTACGTGTATGAAGTCGTAATATTAGTTTCTCATCTTGAAAATAGTAATTGCTATACGAATTGTTTTATAGCGGAACGTCCCTTTACATAGATGAATAAAGTATGTAGAGGGAGGGAATCGCATATGAAAAAGAACATGCCTCATAAAGAAATGTATGAAAAGTGTAAACAGCATATGCATTCATACGTGTTAATCGAAACGAAAGATGGATTACGTACAGACGGAATTATAACGGGGCTTGATGAAGAAAATGTGTACGTTGCCGTTCCGATGACGGGACAAAATGATAGTGCACAAATGAATCCGAATTATACTGCTGAACAAGTGTACCGTAATCCGTACCAAGGGTATAGTCCTCCGTATAGGGGTGGTCGTTACGGTTCATTTGATGGTTATGGTAGATATGATCGATACGGTCACGGTTACGGCTATGGTTACGGATATGGTCCAGGACAACGATTTCGCCGTCTCGTTCTTCCTTTAGCATTTTTAGCGACGGTTAGTCTGTTACCGTGGTATTAAATGAATGAGTAAATGATTCATCTTTCGGTATGGTAGTTCATGTTAGAGTTTGTGTAGTTGTATGGTTGAATGAAGTTTTGTAAAAAGTGAATAAATAAAAGTAAAATACCCTCCGAAAAGCGGGAGGGTATTTTATGTATTAGTATGTTACGTTATTTTTCAGGTTCACGCGTTGCAAGCACCGCATCAATAATTAAAATGAAAAGAAATACGGCACCGGAAAAGACGACGGACTGTGTTAAATTAAACGGTTGATCAGCCATGCTAGAAAGTACATATGCGATTGCACCACCGATTAATAAAGCCCAGATGATCGTCATAATAAATCTCACAATTTCCACCTCATTTAACTGATAAGTAATCTCGTTTTCTCCGATTAATGATATCCTAGACTATTTTAACAAATATAATTTAAAATGGAAAGAAAACGTCTACACTTCACAATTTATTCGAAATTAACGGTTAGAAGTAATTTTTTCTTGCAACAAATGATAAAATAGACTAAAGTTAATACCAAGTCATAATAATTGATATTAATTTTACTTAAAGGAGCTGGCAAGATGGGTGTAGGAGTTGTAGGGGTTGGCCATTATGCACCTGATAATATCGTTACAAATAAAGATTTAGAAAAAATTGTTGATACATCAGATGAATGGATTCGTACGAGGACAGGTATTGAAGAACGTCGGATTGCTAAAGATGATGAAGATTCTTCAGATATGGCATTTATCGCAGCGCAACGGGCGCTTGAAGATGCGAATATGACAGCAGAAGAGATCGATCTTATTCTCGTTGCAACGGTAACACCTGATACACCGTTTCCTTCGGTAGCTTGTATGATCCAAGAACGACTCGGTGCGAAACAAGCGGCAGCGATGGATTTAGGTGCTGCATGTGCGGGGTTTATGTATGCGATGATAACGGGAATGCAATTTATCGAGTCGAATGCTTATAATAACATTCTTGTCGTCGGAGTGGACAAGTTATCGAAAATTATCGACTGGACAGACCGTAATACGTGTGTCTTACTAGGTGATGGTGCCGGTGCAGTCGTTTTAAGTGAAGTGTCTGAAGGGAAAGGTATTTTATCTTTCGAATTAGGCGCAGATGGAACAGGTGGTAAGCATTTATATCAAAATGAAGAGAACTTTATGGTCATGAATGGGCGAGAAGTATTTAAGTTCGCCGTAAGGACGATGCCACAAGCGTCTGTAAACGTTATTGAAAAAGCTGGTCTAGAGAAAGAAGATGTCGATTTTTTAGTGCCGCACCAGGCGAATATTCGTATTATGGAAGCGGCACGGGAACGTCTTGGCATTAGTGCGAATAAAATGGCGAAAACGGTAAGTAGATATGGAAATAATTCGTCTGCTTCCATTCCGATCGCTCTATCAGAATCTGTTGCGGAAGGGAAGATTAAAGACGGTGATGTCATCGTTTTAGTCGGCTTTGGTGGCGGCTTAACGTGGGGTTCTGTCGCACTTAGATGGGGAAAGTAAAAATGTTTTTCTCTGGAAAACAGAAAAGTTTTTGAGGAAGTAAATGTATATTATTTATGCTAAAATAAAACTAATATTGCTTGAAAAAGCTACGTCATAGTGAGGAGGCAAAAGGATGGAAAAAAGGCGAGTTGTAGTGACGGGGCTCGGTGCAGTCACTCCATTAGGAAATGATGTAGAGACGATGTGGGATAACATCGTTCAAAATAAATCTGGCATCGATTATATTACACGTGTCGACAAAGATCAGTTTCCTGTACACGTAGCCGGTGAAGTGAAAGATTTCGATCCACTTACACATATGGATCGCCGCGAAGCGCGTAAGATGGACTTGTTTACGCAATATGCGGTTGCTGCTGCAAAGATGGCAGTAGAAGATGCGAATTTAACGATTGACGATTCGAATGCAGAACGAGTCGGCGTTTGGATCGGTTGTGGGATCGGTGGAATGGATACATACGAAGAACAAGTTCGGCGTTTTATCGATAAAGGATATCGTCGGGTGAGCCCGTTTTTCGTACCGATGCTTATACCTGATATGGCAGCAGGACAAGTATCAATACAGTTAGGTGCAAAAGGTATTAACTCTTGTTCGGTGACAGCTTGTGCGTCAGGAGCTAACTCGATTGGGGATGCGTTTAAAGCTGTTCAGCGTGGCGATGTTGATTATATTATAACTGGTGGTACGGAATCGCCAATTACGAATATGGCATTTGCAGGGTTCTCGGCAATGAAAGCATTGACGTTCAATGACGATCCGAACACGGCGAGCCGTCCATTCGATAAAAATCGTGACGGTTTCGTTATGGGTGAAGGTGCTGGAATTGTTGTCCTTGAGACGTTAGAGTCTGCACTCGATCGTGGCGCGCACATTTATGCTGAAATTGTCGGTTACGGTGCAACTGGAGATGCATATCATATTACGGCACCGGCGGAGGATGGGAACGGAGCAATTCGTGCGATGGACATGGCGTTAAAAGATGCGAGTTTAGAACCAGAGGAAATTTCTTACATTAATGCACACGGGACGAGTACTGATATGAATGACCGTCTTGAGACGAAGGCGATTAAAGAAGTTTTCGGAGACCATGCGTATAAATTAGCTGTTTCTTCGACGAAATCGATGACAGGACATTTACTCGGTGCTGCTGGCGGAGTTGAAAGTGTTATAAGCGTTAAAACGATTGCAGAAGGAATTATTCCAGCAACGATCAATTATGAAACATCGGATCCGGATTGTGATTTAGATTACGTACCGAACGAAGCGCGTAAACAAGATGTAAATGCAGTTTTAAGTAATTCATTTG
Source organism: Pseudogracilibacillus sp. (assembly GCA_035303165.1). GTDB lineage: Bacteria > Bacillota > Bacilli > Bacillales > Amphibacillaceae > Pseudogracilibacillus. Next base: position 1,724 of record DATGRY010000139.1, on the reverse strand, counting down.
GTTTCGGTGGTCATAACGCTTGTTTAGTATTTAAAAAGTATGTTGAAAACTAAACTCTAACACGATTTCGAAAGGAAATTTGAATTATTGTTAAAGTGTTGAAAAATGATTAACATCATCGTTCATTTTTAAAAGTGAGCGTTAGACGTTTTGTAGAAACTGACTCTTATAATGGGTCAGTTTTTTTATTATACGTAGCAGTTTTGTTATCGTCATTATACTAGCCCAATTATCATTAGGAGCCTGATGAAGATACATAATGAAAAAAGTAATGAATATAATTGCAATAAATGATGGACAAACTGGTGGCGATTAATATGGGATATGCGATTCTTTTTTTAGTCGGTTTTGGACTTGCTGTAGCTGGTGGAGTTACGATCATTGCCTATATGAACTTTTTACCGGCTGGTATTACATGGTTAGAATATTTTTTGTTTATTCGTACCCGACTTGAATGTTATTTGTTTCCGATTGGATTTTTATTCATGATCATTGCCATTCGCAAATTACCTCCGAAACTGAAGTAAGAGCGACTCGAATATAATTCTTTTTTGTTGGTCATAATGGGTAATAGAAAAGTTTTGTTTGGAGGGGATACATTTGCAATATTTACACGACGTTTGGGTGAATTGGTTCGAGGATGAAAAAGATGGTAGTGCTGTGTATCATTATCATGAATGGAATAAATCGGATTCGTTTGAAGTGTTAGAACAAGTTCCCGTATTGTCAGTTAGCGAAACGTTATATTCGTACATAGAAAATGAGTTGGCACCACTACCGAATGATCTAATTGAAATGGTTGAACAGGAGACATTTATTCGTAAAGGGTATCGTAGAGTCCGTATCGATTACGTAGCTATCTTATCGGATGGACGAGATATTATCGCTTTTCATACAGATGGGGGACTTATTCCACGTAAAAAGAGTCGTTTAATTCCGCGGCACGAGCAAGAAGTGTATAAGCTAATTCCAACGCTCGAATGTGTCGATTTTCCATTGCCAGTAAAATATGATCGTAACGAATTTAGAATTAATCGAAACACCCTCGGTTTAACACGACGTGAACGACGGTTGCGACAGACGTTAATGCGTGCAATGGAGCAATTGAAAGAGACGGATAATGTAAGCGAGATGATTTATTGGTTTTCGGAATGGGATAGTAGACATGCTCGAACATTGTCGAGGCAAGTGCCAATCGAAGTCATTTGGCAGCAATTGTATGATGAAGTGGAAGTTGGCTGGACGAAGAAGCATGAGCAGTTTTGTCATGAGATTGTGAAAATGGATGCAAGCCTAGAAGCTGAATGGCAAAGACTGCAAGAAGAACAAAAAAATAAATTGCATTGAAGTAAGATGACGTTTTTACTAGTAGCTAATAGGTATATGTCACTTAAAAGCTGCTAGTAATTTTTTGTTTCCATGTAAACGGTTTTTGTCGCGTGGCTTCTGAAGATGCAGCAGAGTGTTTCTTATTTTATCGTCTTGCCTCTCTATAGTAGGGCAGAATTGTGAAAAACTGTTTCATAATTCGCGGTTTATCCTCTACACAATCGTGTGAAATCAGTTGATCCTATACAGGAATGCGAAAAAATGCTTTGCAGTTTCAAATTCCGCTTATGATCACAACAAGATCGTGGAAAACTGCCATCCTGTTTCAAACTTTGCTTAGGATCCCAACAGAATCGGTCAAAACTGCCATCCTGTTTCAACCTCCGTTCATGTTC
>DATGRY010000138.1:0-4881 GCA_035303165.1 Pseudogracilibacillus sp. | reverse complement strand
TCCGGATAAAATTTGTGTGAAGTCAGGTTTAAAAAATGCATCGAGTCCGGAAAGTGCACCTGGTAATGTAATTGCACGAATAACGATAATCGTAAAGACGACGATGAGCGTCGGAATCATAATTCGGTTTGCAATTTCAATACCACGTTTAACTCCGCGAGAAAGTACACCTAAGACGATGATCCACACGATAATAAGCGGAATAAGTACGCCAGGTACTAAGCTACCAAATTGTCCGGGTGCCTCCGCTAGTTTTAAGTAATCACCGAATAAAAACCCTTCTGTATCTTCGCCCCACGATAAGTTAAATGAGAAAATAGAATAAGAAATTGCCCATGCAATAATGACCGAGTAATACGTGGATATGACGAATGCCACAAGTACTGCCCACCAACCAATTCCTTCGACACTCTTATTCATACGACGATACGTTAACGGCGCAGAACCACGGTATTTGTGTCCCATCGTAAATTCCAAAATTAAAATTGGAATTCCTGCAGTTAAAAGTGCAAATAAGTATGGGATGAAGAACGCTCCACCACCATTCTCATATGCGACAGCCGGAAATCGCCATATGTTTCCGAGCCCGACAGCCGAACCGATTGCTGCTAATACGAAGCCGGCTCTTGTCCCCCATTGAGAACGTTGTTCCATAATATTATTTCCTCCTTTTTTATACGGAAACAGCTCTTTCCGTAATTAATTGTCACAATTATATCAAACTATTCATAAATTTGTCAAAACTGTGTGAAATCGCTATCATCTGTGTCACTACAAGCTTCAACTACATTTCCCCTTTATGAACAGTTAACAATTAACCATTATCATTCCTCATTACTTTTTCGTGGTACGGAAATTGTTGGTCCTCCATCTTCGGAGCCTGCATTGTAAAAATCCGGTACATCCCCCATAATGACACGTGAATCGATAAACACACGCGTGCTTACTTCTGCCGTTTCGGTAGAAAACGGTACGACGATGCGAATATTTACATCGACTGGTATGTATATTTCGATTAACGCAGCGTTTACACCGAATTCTTTTACTTCATGAACGACATCAGAGCGAAGACTGCCGACAATTTCAAAGTGAACCGGTATTTTCGGCCCTAAATTCGCTAGCACTGTATTGCCTGTCGCCTGTCCGAGTGGAATTTCTACAACCGTCGGATCTTTTGCCGCTAAATCACCGACAGAATCACCAAATTCGATCGGTTGCAAGTCAGGATCGTCAATGTCGATTTGTTCGCCTTTATTCATCCCATATAAAAAATATTCAGCTCGTTCAGTAGCGGACCGAAGGGCTCTGTTCACAGCTTCCGAATTCCATCCTAACGTTGTTACATTGCCGTTATGATCAAACTGTATATCGACGAGATCATCAAAGCTAATGTTTTCCGTCGATTTCACGGCAGAGTTAATCGTTCTCGTCGCAAACTCGATCGTTTTTTCATTCGCAATGTTCATTAACGTCGGTCGAATACCTTTATCAATCAACGTTAACGTTAGATAAATAATAAATAGAAAAATAAAGACCGTCCATAACACTAAATAGCCGATGGATGGTGGTTTTTTGTTCCGTCTTCGCTTTATAAAGAACGCCATAAAAAAACCTCCTATTCAAATGTATGAGCTTGAATAGAAGGTTATACGCTTCCCTTGCTAGACGATTTTTAATAATGCGTCTTTTCCTGACATACCTTCTTCCCAACCGTACTCCCGGGATGCATCCGTTATTTTTTCTAACGGAGCTTCAAGTAGTTGTTCAACTGAACGAACACCACGTGCACGACCGGCGATTATTTTACGATCCCGTAAATATTCGTTTAATAAATCGACATCTAATGCTGCACACATAATGTAACCTATTTCATTTCCGATCATTAATAGGTTCGTTTTCGGCAGCTCCACTTGAATTCCGGTAAAATGAATCCCTTCAATTTCAATTGGTTGAATCGTTATCATGCTCCCACCCTTTCATACTCATAACACTATACATTATGCATCGGGCGGGAAATGTGCTAATCAGTTAAAACGTACGACCCTTAACTCTCTCAGCGTACAGGCACGAAATTATTTTATCACATTTCTTCTTTATTTACACATATTTTTGCATTAATATACGGAACGGATCATTTTTCCATAATCGATTAACGTTTGCACTAAAATTTCACGAATAAATTCCGGTAAAAACAGTCGTTTATTTCTTGCCCGCGCGACTGGAGGTAGCAATCTACCAAACGTAAATGTATCGGCGGTAGCGACTTTATATTCGCGGTTACGATCCAGTTTTTCACCAGCAAACAACACTTCTTTTACCGTTTCTGTACCATCAGCATATACGTTCGTAGTGACATCTAAGTTGGCGAAAATCATCTTTCCTAATTTCTTTCCACGAAAACCGAAACCTTTTAATTCTAACTGCATAAAGTGTTCCGTAAACACCGCGCGTACGATCTCTTGTAATTCGTCGCCATTTACAGTAACTACACAAGGATTGATCGGATGTGGACATATTTCGTGTACGTTTTTATACGTAATAGTTCCGGCTTGAAACGGTTCGATTAACAAACCGGCATTAAGCATTGCACAATCGGCATCAGTCCATTCACGCAGTTTTTCCGTCCACAATTTCATAATATTCGTTTCTTTAAACCAATCGATCGATATTTGTTCGCTCGTCTCAATAATCGGTTTATTCAAAATAACGTCTGCCATTTCTTCTAATTCGGCAATCCGTTGCTTCGTTGCATAGTTTTGATGTAAATGAGTAATGCGAGTTGTCGTTGCCTGTTTCTCGACGAGTTTCTGTTGCTCATGATCCCAAGTAAGTTGTACTTCACCGACGTAAGCACAATGTTTCCCCGCTGCTGTCAAAAGCGTGTTATTTACGTATTCGCCGTGTTGTAATAAATGGTGTGTATGTCCTCCGATAATACAATCGATTTCCGGGAATAGTTTCGCCATCCGATAATCTTCATCGATCCCTACATGAGAAAGTAAAATGATAATATCAGCTTCATTTTTTAGCGAGTATATTTCACGTGCGACGGTTTCGTCGATTGTTTCTGTCTCCCAACCGAGTAAATTGTAATACGTTGAAAATGGCGCAGTAATACCAAATAATCCAATCTTTACGTTCGATTTCGTTCGAATTATTTTCGATCGTTGCAGCCACGGTGGGTTATCCCCTGTTTGGCTATGTATATTAGCGCAAAGAACATCAAATGTCGCCTTATCGTACAAATGGTACAAATGGGAGTGACTTAACGTTATTCCCTCGTTATTGCCGAGCGTTGCAAAATCGTAGTTCGCTTCGTTTAAAAGTTCGACGTTCGCTTTTCCCATCGTCGCTTCTGTAATCGGATGAACCCGATCGAGATGATCACCGATATCGACCGTCCAATACTGTTCACCACGATCGTTTCGTTCTCGTCGTTTTTGTTCTAAAAACGTTACGATTTGTGGCCAGTGGTCAAAATAACTATGCAAGTCATTCGTATAGTAGAAATAAATGTTCTCTTTCATATACCTAACCCCTATTAAAAACTGTCAATAATTAACCGAATTGCCGCAATGACAATAACGACACGTAAAAACCACTCTAACGTTTTTCCTTTAAATAATTTGCTCGTTTTCGCACCAACGGTACCACCGATGTAGGATCCGATAACGAAAAATAACACGTACGCCCATTCGATATGACCTAAAAATATATGTGTCGTCGAACTTATAATACTAATGAAGAAAATCATAAACATCGATGTCGCAATGGCTACTTGCACAGGGATTCCGAAAAATAAAATCATTGCCGGAACGCTAATCGTTCCACCACCGATACCGAATAAACCGGATAATGCACCGACAAAAAACGATAAAATGAACGCCGGAACGTATGTAACGTTATATTTATATTCTTTTCCATCAAAATGGAACGTACGCGTATATTTCGTTTCATGAATTTCTTTTTTCTTCATTAGCTTTTCCCGATCGATCAACATCATGATAAACACGATAATCATTAACAATCCGAATAAAAGAGAAAATCGTTCTACTTCTAGCTGGGAGTTTATCCATGAACCGAAAACACTTCCAGGTAAACTACCAATTAAAAACAGTATCCCTGTCCTCGTATCGACCCGACCAATCTTATAATACGCGATCGTGGAAGAAAGACCGGTAAACACCATCGTAACGAGCGATATACCGACGATCGTTTGCGGTGTCGCCCACGAAAACGTACTAAACTGCTCATATAAAAATAACATCGCAGGGACAAAAACGATCCCACCGCCAAGACCAATTAAACTACCGATAAAAGCTGAAATAAAACCGATTATAATAGCGATAATAATAACCAATTTTTACCACTAACCTTTTTATCTTTATCTATTTAATCGTAACACTCCTATGCTTTCATTTCTACAAAAAGTACTTTAAAAAGTTGTCCCGAACTACTTTCGCTCGATAGTAATCTATGGTGTGTAATAATTTGTTCTTTTGGCCGATTGATTTTTTTATTTCAATTAAGGACCGTTCGGGTAATCTGAGCTTGACGGACTAACTTTCGCGTCTACACCTATAACTGTCCGGGTAAACGTGGCTTAGCGGACTAACTTTCGCGTCTACACCTATAATTGTCCGGGTAAATGCAGTTTGGCGGACTAATTTTCACTACTACACCTATAATTGTCCGGGTAAACGCAGCTTGGCGGACTAACTTTCACGACTACGCCTATAATTGTCCGGGTAAATGCAGTTTGGCGGACTAACTTTCGCGACTACACCTATAACTGTCCGGGTAAACGTGGCTTGGAGGACTAATTTTCACTACTACACCTATAATTGTCCGGGTAAACGTGGCTTAGCGGACTAATTTTCA
>DATGRY010000137.1:0-13077 GCA_035303165.1 Pseudogracilibacillus sp. | reverse complement strand
CGCAACAGGATCGGGAAAAACTGCATTTCTGTTTCAATTTTCGCTCTCGATCACAACAGGAACGGGAAAAACTACATTTCTGTTTCAATTTTCGCTCTCGATCGCAACAGGATCGGGAAAAACTGCATTTCTGTTTCAGTTTTCGCCCATGATCGCAACAGGATCGGGAAAAACTGCATTTCTGTTTCAATTTTCGCTCTCGATCGCAACAGGATCGGGAAAAATTGCTTTCCTGTTTCAATTTTCGCCCATGATCACAACAGGATCGGGAAAAATTGCATTTCTGTTTCAATTTTCGCCCATGATCGCAACAGGATCGGGAAAAATTGCTTTCCTGTTTCAGTTCTCGCACCCGATCACAACAGGATCGGGAAAAATGGCTTTCCTGTTTCAAATTAAGCGCCCGACCCTACATACGTTCGTGAAAATTGCATGTCGTCTTCCTTATTTTAAGTAGACGAATATTAGTTAAGTGAATTATTTTCTTTCCAAATGTCGTTCGATAAACAAAAAAACATTTGTACGATCGTGTTCCTCTATTTTTCAGAGAAAACAACAATCGTACAAACGTCTTCTATTCTGTCATTCACATTATGCAGTACTTTTATTCGCTAACTGTTGAATAAACGGAATTTGATCGATATCAAAATTCCCACCGCTAACGATTATACCGCAATGACGTGATTTTATATAATCGTTATGCGCAAAAAGTGCTGCTAATCCCGCTGCACCTGCACCTTCCATCAACGTCTTATTTCGCTCAAGCATATATAAAATTGCACTCGCAATTTCTTCTTCAGTTACCGTTACGATATCATCAACGTATTGATTAATAAGTGGCAGGGTAAGCTGACCCGGGTTTTTCACGGCGATCCCTTCTGCAATTGTATCGGCACGTAATGGTTTAGGTGACTCGACTTGGTGAAATGCATTGTATGTAGCAGGTATACGTTCTGCTTGCACGCCAATAATTTTAATGTTTTTATTGACGTGTTTCGCTGCTACAGCGATTCCGCTTATGAGTCCTCCCCCACCTATTGGGACGATAAATGTATCGATTCGATCTTCTTGGCGTAGTGTTTCCATTGCAATCGTTCCTTGCCCCGTCATGACATCGTAGTCGTCAAATGGATGGACATACGTTGCGCCAGTTTCCTTTTGACGTTCCATCGACGCTTCGTACGCCTCTTGAAACGAACTACCCGTTAAAACGACTTCTGCACCGTAGTTTTGCGTCGCTTCCACTTTACTATGCGGCGTCATTTCCGGCATGTAAATCGTCGCTTTTACACCTAATTTACGCGATGCATATGCAACTCCTTGAGCGTGATTTCCTGCTGATGCCGTAATGACCCCTTTTTCTAATTGTTCATTGTCTAGCTGCATTAATTTAAACGTAGCACCACGAAACTTAAAGGCTCCGGTTTTCTGTTGATTTTCCATTTTAAAATAGATGTGCTTATCAACGATACGGTTCGTCGTCTCCGACGTAATGAGCGGTGTGCGATGAACGATCGGTTTCAAACGTTCAAATGCCTTGTAAACTTTTTCACCCGTTAACAAATCCCCAATTACTCCACACTCCCTAGTCTCCACTTATTACATACTATAAAGTAGTTTGTTCATAATTGCTAATTTTATCTTCTAATTGCAGTGTAAGTGCAATTTCATCCCAACCGTTTAATAAATTTTGACGGTGGTATTCCGGTATGTCAAATGTAAATAACTCTCCACTTCCATCATCGATCGTTTTTGCTTCTAAATTCACATCGAGCTCTAACGTCCCGTTTTCCGCTTTCTCCATCCATTCATTTACTTTTGATTGCTCAACCTCAATTAATAGGATACCATTTTTTAGTGAGTTGTTGTAGAAAATATCGGCAAAACTCGGTGCAATGATTACTTTAAACCCATAATCCGCGAGTGACCACGGTGCGTGTTCGCGGGATGAACCGCAGCCGAAGTTTTCCCCAGCGATTAAAATAGATGCATCATCATACTTCGGATCATTCATTGCAAAGTCTTCGCGTTTATTCCCATCATCATCAAACCGCCAATGGTAAAAGAGAAACTGACCGAATCCCGTCCGTTCAATACGTTTTAAAAACTGTTTCGGAATGATTTGGTCGGTATCAACGTTGGAGCGGTTTAATGGATAGACGATTCCTTTATGTTGTTTCATTGCTTCCATCGATTACCCTCCTCGTTTAATTGTACGTACGCACGTCGACGAAATGTCCTTCTATTGCCGCTGCTGCAGCCATTTCTGGACTTACTAAATGTGTGCGTGCGCCGTTTCCTTGGCGACCTTCAAAGTTACGATTCGATGTCGATGCACATCTGCCTCCTGGTGGAACGACGTCATCGTTCATCGCAAGACACATACTACAACCTGCATCGCGCCACTCAAAACCGGCGTCTTTGAAAACTTTGTCAATCCCTTCTTCTTCCGCTTTCATCTTTACATAAAATGAACCAGGTACGACGATTGCGCGAACAGTATCTTTTACTTTTTTCCCTTTCACGATTTGGGCAGCTTTACGTAAGTCACTTAAACGTGAATTCGTACACGAACCGATGAAGACATGGTCGATCTCGATCGATGTAATTGGCTGGCTTTCTTCCAAGCCCATATATTCAAGAGCAAGACGAACATCTTCTTTATTATCTACTTCCGTTAAACTCGGTGTGGACCCGCTGATAGGTGCACCCATTCCAGGGTTCGTTCCCCACGTTACTTGTGGTTCTACTTCAGCAGCATCGATTGTTAAAACTTTATCGTACTCCGCACCTTCATCTGTCGCTAACGCAAGCCACTCCGCCGCAGCCTTTTCAAATGCTTCGCCTTCTGGAACGTGGCGTTTTCCACGTAAATATTCAACCGTTTTTTCATCGGGACTTATGAGTCCGGCACGAGCACCAGCTTCAATGGACATATTACAGACTGTCATTCGTTCCTCCATTGACATGTTACGAATCGCATCACCTGTATATTCGATAATGTAGCCTGTACCCATTTTCACGCCATATTTAGCGATAATAGCTAAAATAAGATCTTTTGCCGTCACGCCAGGACCAAGATCCCCTTCGACGTGTAAATTTAACGTTTTCGGCTTATTTTGCCATAACGTTTGTGTCGCAAGTACGTGCTCTACTTCACTCGTTCCAATACCAAACGCAATTGCACCAAACGCTCCGTGTGTCGACGTATGACTATCACCACAGACGATCGTTTTTCCTGGTTGTGTTAAACCGAGTTGTGGTCCGATGACGTGAACGATTCCTTGATCTGGGTGAAACATATCCGCTAACGGTATGTTAAACTCCTCACAATTTTTCGCTAACGTCTCCATCTGAATTTTTGAAATTGGATCGTTAATTTGCTCACGATTTTTCGTCGGCACGTTATGGTCGACCGTTGCAAACGTTAAATCAGGGCGACGAACTTTACGACCTTTTAAACGCAATCCTTCAAACGCTTGTGGTGATGTCACTTCATGTACTAAATGTAAGTCGATATAAATTAAATCCGGTTTTCCTGCTTCTTCATGAACAACTTTCTTTTCCCATACTTTTTCGATAATTGTTTTCGGTTTTCCCATCGTAACACCTCCAATACGTTATTTACATGTTTTTCATGACGATTTCTGTCATTTCATTCGTTCCTACTTGCTTTCCACCTTCAATGGAAAGGTCCGCTGTATAATAGCCTGCTTCTAATGCTTTTTCAACAGCATTTTCAATCGCTGTCGCTTCGTCTTGTAAGTCGAACGAATAACGAAGCATCATCGCCGCAGAAAGAATCATTCCAAGTGGATTTGCGATTCCTTTCCCTGCGATATCCGGTGCGGAGCCGTGTACTGGTTCGTACAGTCCGACTGTCTCGGATAAGCTTGCTGATGGAAGCATGCCGATTGAACCTGTAAGGACAGAACCAGCGTCACTTAAAATGTCACCGAACATGTTTTCTGTGACAATCACATCAAATCGTGATGGATTCGTAATTAAGTTCATCGCTGCTGAGTCGACGAGCATATGTTCAACCGTTACGTCAGGATAATCTTTTTTCTTTTCTTCGACGATTTCTCGCCATAAACGACTTGATTCTAACACGTTTGCTTTATCGACTGACGTTAAATGTTTATTGCGAATTTGTGCACTTTCGAATCCTTTTTCTACGATTCTTTCAATTTCATCGCGATGGTATAGAAGTGTATCCACTGCTAAATTTCCATTCTCACGACGTTCACGCGGTTCACCGAAATATAGTCCACCAGTTAATTCGCGAACGATATAAATATCGCTCCCTTCAATGACAGACTGCTTTAAAGGCGAAGCGTGAATGAGTGGTTTAAATCCCTTAATCGGACGAATGTTTGCATACAAACTTAATGCTTTACGAATTTTTAATAGTCCTTGTTCTGGGCGAAGATGCGGTGGAAGATCATCCCACTTGTCGCCTCCGATCGCACCTAAGAGGACAGCATCTGCTGATAAACAAGCTTCGATCGTCTCTTCCGTTAACGGTTCGCCATGTTTATCGTATGAAGTTCCTCCGATATCGTAATGTTCAAATGTAAATGTATGGCCGAATTTATCGACTACTTTTTCAAGAACGGAAATGGTAGCGGCCATGACTTCATGGCCGATTCCGTCTCCTGGTAAAACGACGATACGTTTTTCCACTATGTTGTCCCTCGCTTCATTTCCTATCTCTTTATTTTTGGATTACTTCTGCATGTTTTTGTATTAAATAACGATTAACCGCATTTAAAAATGCATTTGCTGACGCTTCGATCACATCTTGTGCTGAGCCACGACCATTTAATTGTTCGCCATTAACGAGCAATTGAATATTCGACTGTGCTAACGCATCTTTTCCGCGACCGACAGAACTAATTTGATAGTCTACTAATTCAAGTTCCTCCGAAATTAATTCATCAAGCGCAGCGTAAATAGCTTCAACACTTCCGCTTCCTGTACATGCCGTTTGAACTGAGTTTCCTTCCGGTGTTAAAAGTTCGACTGTCGCTGTCGGAATGTTCGTCGTTCCGTACTGAATTTGGAAAGACGTTAATTGATATTTGTTTACTGCGGAACTATCCGTCTGAATTTCTGTTAAAATTGTAAACAGATCTTCGTCTGTAATTTCCTTCTTCTTATCTGTTAACTTCTTAAACTCTTCGAAAGCCTTTTGTAATTTATCTTTCTCTAAGTTGAAACCTAACTCCTTTACTTTATCTCCGAAAGCGTGGCGACCAGAATGTTTTCCTAAAAAGAGTACGTTCGACGTTAAACCGATCGTCTCTGGCGTAATAATTTCATACGTTAATGGATTTTTAAGCACACCGTCCTGGTGAATACCAGATTCATGTGCAAACGCATTTTTACCGACGACTGCTTTATTCGGTTGTATTTGCATACCTGTTAAGTTCGAAACGAGATCGCTCGTGCGTTTAATTTCGTTTAGCACTAAGTTCGTTTCGACAGAATAACGGTCTTTGCGTACGTGGAAAGCTGCCGCTAATTCTTCTAAAGAGACGTTTCCTGCACGCTCACCAATTCCGTTAATCGTTCCTTCAATTTGTCGTGCCCCGTTTTCAACCGCTGCTATCGAGTTCGCAACAGCAAGGCCGAGGTCATTATGGCAGTGACACGATAAAATGGCTTTATCAATATTCGGAACATTTTCACTAACGTATTTAAAGATATGTCCATAATCTTCTGGTGTTGCAAAACCGACCGTGTCTGGCAAGTTAATGACCGTTGCACCGGCATCGATTACTTTTTCAATAATACGGACTAAAAAGTCTAATTCTGATCGAGAGGCATCCTCCGCCGACCATTGGACAATTGGGAACTTCGAACGTCCGTATTTTACTGCTTCTACAGACTGTTCGATTACTTCGTCTTCGTTCATTTTTAATTTATGTTCCATATGGATCGGTGAAGTCGCTAAGAAAACGTGTAAATAAGGTGCTTCTGCGCCTTGTAACGCTTCCCATGCTGCATCGATATCTGGTTTTACAGAGCGTGCTAATCCAGCGACTTGTGTCCCTTGAATCGTTTCTGCGATCATTTTCACCGCTTCTAAATCACCTTGAGAAGACGCAGGAAATCCTGCTTCGATGCGGTCGACACCGAAACGACTTAATTGTTTCGCAATTTCGACCTTTTCCAATTTATTTAAGTTCACTCCGGGAGACTGTTCGCCATCCCGAAGTGTCGTGTCAAAAATTTTAACTTTAGCCATGCTTACACACCCTTTTGTTCATAATTATTTCAATGGATTTTTCACAAAAGGCATTAAGTCACGTAATTCCTTACCAACTTTTTCAATTGGGTGGTTGTTTTCACGTTCGTTAATCGCATTGAACTGTGGACGATTCGCCTGGTTTTCTAAAATCCATTCTTTCGCAAACTTACCTGACTGAACATCTTCTAACACTTCTTGCATGCGAGCTTTCGTCTCATCGTTAATAACACGTGGTCCAGATACGAAGTCTCCCCACTGAGCTGTATCAGAGATCGAGTAGCGCATGTTCGCTAATCCACCTTCGTACAATAGATCAACAATTAACTTTAACTCGTGTAAACATTCGAAGTAAGCAACTTCTGGCTGATATCCCGCTTCAACGAGCGTTTCAAATCCTGCTTTAACGAGCGCTGTCGTACCGCCACAAAGAACTGCTTGTTCACCGAAAAGGTCTGTTTCTGTTTCCTCTTGGAAAGTAGTTTCTAATACTCCCGCACGCGCACCACCGACACCTGCAGCGTACGCTAAAGCAATATCCTTCGCGTTACCTGTATAGTCTTGGTAAATTCCGAATAATGCTGGAACTCCAAAACCTTCTTCGTACGTACGACGTACTAGATGACCAGGTCCTTTTGGAGCAACTAAGAAAACGTCAACGTTCGCTGGTGGAACAACTTGCGAGTAGTGAACGTTAAAACCGTGTGCAAATGCTAATGCACTACCGTCTTTTAAGTTATCTTTAATACTTTCTTCGTATACTTTCGCCTGTAATTCGTCCGGTAATAAAATCATCGTTACGTCTGCTTCTTTTACTGCATCTGCAACGGATAAAACTGTAAAACCGTCTTCTTCCGCTTTTTGTTGTGATTTTCCTGGACGTAAACCAACAACGACATCAAATCCGCTGTCTCGTAAGTTTAATGAGTGTGCGTGTCCTTGTGAACCGTACCCGATGACGGCAATTTTCTTCCCTCGTAAAACTTCCTTATTAATATCTTTCTCGTAAAGTACTTTAGCCATTGTGACATTCTCCTTTATCTTTTTCTTTTATTTAATAAATTTTATTTATACAGAAAATTGATTAATTTCGGTAACGTGCGCTTGCGGTTGATGACCACGTAAAAGCGCCGTTACTCCAGTTCGTGCTAGTTCTTTAATTCCATACGGACGTAATAACGCGATGAGTGCGTCAATTTTATCTGGTTTTCCTGTCACTTGAATCGTTATGCTATCTTTACTTACATCCATTACTGCTCCACGAAACGGAGTGACAAGACCTTGAATTTCTGTCATCTGTTGCGGTGTGCTCGCTACTTTAATAAGCGCTAATTCACGAGCAACGACCGCCTTATCTGTAATGTCAGAAACTTTAATAACATCGATTTGTTTGTTTAACTGCTTCGTTAATTGTTCCGTTTTTTGATCATCCGCTACATCAACGACTAACGTCATTTTGGAAATGCCTGGTGTTTCTGTTTCTCCAACGGAAATACTTTCGATATTAAATTGTCTACGTTGTAACATGCCTGTAATTCGGTTTAACACACCGCTTCTATTTTGTACGGTTGCCGTTATAATTCGTTTCATTTTTTCACCCCAACCATCTGATTAATCCCTTTTCCTGGTGCGATCATTGGATATACTTTTTCGAAACGAATGATCCGGAAGTCCGCTAAAACGGGACCATCATGGGCGATAATTTTATCGAGGGCCGCATCGACATCCGTCTCTTTATCGACTCGCATCCCGAGAATTCCATAACTATCCGCCAATTTGACAAAGTCCGGTCCGACATCGAGTAACGATTCCGAATAACGTTCTTCATAAAATTCTTCTTGCCATTGACGTACCATTCCAAGTGCACCGTTGTTTAAAATGATTATTTTAACTGGTAAATTGTACTCTTTTAATAACGTTAACTCTTGCATGTTCATTTGGAAGCCACCATCACCAGAAATGGAAATGACGATATCATCTGGACGACCAAGCTGTGCGCCAATTGCGGATGGAAATCCGAAGCCCATTGAACCGAGCCCACCAGATGTGACCCAATTGTGCGGTTTATCGAGTGTATAATATTGTGCCGCCCACATTTGGTGTTGACCGACGTCTGTTGTCACGATCGCTTCACCATTCGTTTTTTCATGAATTTTCTTCATTAACCATTGTGGTGAAATCGCTTCTTCAGAACGTTCATACCAAAGTGGATACTCTTCTTTATACGTATTTAAATGTTCAAGCCACTCTTGATGCTCTGGCTTCTTTCCTTTGCGTTCCAGCAATGCTTGTAACGCTTTTTTCGCATCAGCAACGACTGGAATTTCCGTTGGAACGTTTTTCCCAATTTCCGCTGGGTCGATGTCGATATGTGCGACTGTTGCATTCGGCGCGAATAGTTTTAAATTTCCTGTTAAGCGGTCATCAAAACGTGCACCGATATTAATGAGTAAATCACACTCATACATTCCCATATTCGCCGCATACGTTCCGTGCATGCCACCCATCCCTAAGAAAAGTGGATTGGAACCTGGGAAGCTTCCGAGGCCGAGTAACGTATTAACGACGGGTAAGTCGTATGCTTCTACGAATTGTTTCAATTCTTCATTCGCATCGGCGAACAAAATTCCTGCTCCAGCTAAAACAACGGGTTTTTTCGCTTTCGCTAAAGCATCAGACAATTTCTTAATTTGTAACGGATTCGGTTTCGTCGTCGGTTGATATCCTGGTAAATAAAAGTTTGTATCATAGTTTCGCTTCGGTAAAGCTTCCGAAATGTTTTTCGGTATATCAACGACGACGGGACCTGGCCGTCCTGTCGTTGCAATATGAAATGCCTCTTTCACGATACGTGGTAAGTCGGCAATATCTTTTACTTGGTAATTATATTTCGTAATCGGGGTCGTAATTCCTAATACGTCCGATTCCTGGAAAGCGTCTGTTCCGATAACTTGGTTCGCAACTTGCCCTGTAAATATGACGAGTGGAAGTGAATCCATCATCGCATCCGTAATTCCTGTAATTAAGTTCGTCGCTCCTGGACCAGATGTCGCTAGTACAACACCAGGCTTTCCAGTAACGCGTGCATATCCTTCTGCTGCAAAGATCGAGCCTTGCTCATGGCGAGAAAGAACGTGTTTAAACGGGGCGTTGCTTCGATAGATTGCATCGTAAATAGGCAACACAGCGCCACCTGGATACCCGAAAATAATTTCAACATCAGCATCAATGAGTGATTGAATGAGTAAATCGGCACCCGTTTCTAAGTTGTCTGTTTGTTTCATGCTGACCGCTGCGTCTTCCTTCCACTTTTTCGCCTCTGCTTTCAATGTAGTTCCTCCTTATTTTCTTTAAAATAATTCTTATTTATATGAAAGCACCATCGTAACTGACATAAATGACTTAACAACGATGAACCAACTCCTTCCGTGCGTAATAAAAAAACTCTTTTCTCCACGAATCAACTAACGATACGTTGGGGAGAAAAGAGTTTATCATTTCACGGTACCACCCACATTTGCAATTTCTTCACAGAAATTGCCTCGGTAACTTTTCTATTATGAAAAGTTTTTTTGGTAACAGGTGCATTGTACAATTACACCCGACTATGCCTAATGGGACAAGCCGTTCAGCACAGTACTCAGGGAGGATGTCGGAATAAGATGTAATTCTAGGCTTTCAGCACCCCTAGATCTCTGTAATTACATATGTGCCCTATTCCTTTTTTCCCGTCATCGTGTTTTATATATACTTTTTTAACTTTTTATATTGACAGATTCATTATTACTCTATTATACGTGAAAACAAATAAAAATACATCTTTTTTCATGTAAATAATTATTTTCATGTACATTTGTTGCAAAATAGTGAATCTGTTGCAAAGAAAACTTCCATGAGTTGTTCAGTTAAACTATTCAATGTGACGACAATGATACAACGTTTTTTCCCTTTCGTCAATACGTTTGCTATACATTATAAAATGTAAGTGCTTACACGTTATGTTACGTTCTTTATTTTACCAGTTTCGATGAAAATTGTTCGATCCGCAAGCTTTTCAACCTCTGTTTGATCGTGTGTCACGAAAAGGATCGGAATATCCCATTCACGATGAATCCGTTTCAATTCAACGATACTCGCCTGTTTCGTCTTCTTATCGAGTGCCGTGAACGGTTCATCTAATAAAAGGAGTGTCGGTTTCGTCGCTAACGCACGAATGAGGGCGACACGTTGTTTCTCGCCACCAGATATTTCGTGAGGATAACGCTCAAGTAAATGACTTATTTGTAACGTATCAATAAGGGCAAACGTCTTTTTTTCATCACGCATGGCATATGTAATGTTTTCCCGAACTGTTTTATGAGGGAAAAGTGCAAAGTCTTGGAAGACATAACCGATTCGTCGCTGTTCGATCGGAACGAGTTGTTTTTTTCCTCGAGTGAGCCATTTGTCATGCAAGCGAATTTCTCCTGAATCAATGGAAGTTAAACCTGCAATACAGTGGAGGATCGTCGTTTTTCCCGAACCGGACGGACCGAAAAGACACGTCAATTCTCGCCGTACGGAAAAAGCGACATCGAGCGTAAAATGGTGTAACTGTTTTTTCATTTGTACGTGCAACATTTTTCATCCTCCTAGTAGCGAAATTAACGTCGATGTTTCATGACCGTCCGCTTACTCCACCAGTTCAACCATAACGTCGCTGCAAAACCGATGACGACGATTAAAACGACCCAAAATTGGGCAACCGTGAAATTACCTGTTTCAACGGCAAAGTAGATCGCTAATGGGATCGTTTCCGTTACCTTCGGAATGTAGCCTGCGATCATTAATGTAGCACCAAACTCACCTAATGCACGGGCAAACGTAAGTACCGTTCCCGCTAGAAGTCCAGGCCAAGCGAGTGGAAATGAAATCGTCCAAAACACTTGCCAATGAGTTTTTCCGAGCGTTCGTGCAGCTTGTTCAAGCGTTCGATCGAACTGACTAAAGGCAGCGACAGCCGATTGATACATAAGTGGAAACGAAACGACGATTGCCGCTATAAGTACGCCGTACCACGTAAACACGATTTGAATATGAAAGAGCGAATCGAGCAATCTCCCGATTGGACCCGTTTGTCCGAACAAGTAAAGTAAGCCGAACCCGACGACTGTCGGTGGCAAAATGAGTGGCAACAAAAAAAGTGCTTCAAATACACTTTTTCCGGGGAAATCGAACCGTGCAAAATAATATGCGAGTATAACAGCAACGGTAAAAACGAAAACAGTCGCAATCGTCGCCGTCTTTAACGATAACGTAAGTGGGAATATATCTATTGTTGCCACTAGGTCCACCACCTTTTCTTAACGAGTTACTCTTGAGCGAACAATTTATACGTGTGCAAACGACTTATTTAGAAGAGCCGCTTTTGTTTTCTCGTGGTCACATTTATAAAACTGTTGTCGGATGCAGTTTCCCCCCAAAAGCTATTCAACGATGCGTACTGTCTACTTTTTTAAAAAATCGTAACGAACGGAATAATGGAGATCAATCTTTTTGTGAAAAGCCGTGTTTTAAAAAAAATTGTTCCGTCTCCTCACGCAATAAAAACTCGAGAAATAGACGTGCTTGTTCTTCGTTAGGACGATGTTGAATAACCGCCGCTTCATAAGCGATGTCGTCAGTCTTTGCGTCTGAAGTTGCAAGTGTAAGTACATCGTTTGAAGCCGTTGCATCGCTTGCGTAAACGATACCGAGCGTCGCATTTTCGGACGCAACAAATGTAACTACTTGGCGCACATCTTGTGCGTACACGATTTTTTCTTCTAACGTCTCCCATTTACCTAGTGATTGCAACAGTGCTTTACTATATTTTCCAGCTGGGACGCTCGTCGGCTCCCCAAGTGCTAAATAGTTTATATGTGTCGCATCGATCGCTTGAAATGAGTCATACGTAAGTCCAGAATTTTCGTGTGTAATAAGTGCAAGTTTGTTCGTCGCGATCGTGGCGCGTGATGTTGTGTCAATCTCATCGCGTTCAGCTAAATAGTCGATCCAATCGTCATTTGCTGAAATGAAGAGATCTATTGGCGCACCTCGTTCAATTTGTTGTGCGATTTTTCCAGAGCTGCCTAACGTAAATGTGACTTCCACGTCGTATGTTTGTTCAAATTGCTCTTTCACTTCTTCAAGTACATCGACTAAACTAACAGCTGCCCCGACCGTTAGCTTACGCGATGTGTCATCCGCCGACTCGTCTACCACTCCGCTACAACTGACTAATAGAAACAGAACGATGGTGATGGTATATACCGTACATT
This sequence comes from Pseudogracilibacillus sp., assembly GCA_035303165.1. GTDB lineage: Bacteria > Bacillota > Bacilli > Bacillales > Amphibacillaceae > Pseudogracilibacillus. Next base: position 525 of record DATGRY010000137.1, on the reverse strand, counting down.
TTCGCATTTGTTTCAAGCCCCGCTTCCTCTAAAAGCGTGAATAAAAAAGTTATCATCGAAAATCAATGATAACTATGATAAACAATAAAGTACTCTCTAGAAAGCATAGCACCTTCATACGTTTCGCTATGCTCGTCTTTTTAAAAATTATTTACTTCGTACCGAATAGTCGATCGCCCGCATCCCCTAATCCCGGGACGATATATCCTTTTTCGTTTAACTTCTCATCTAAAGCACATAAGTAAATATCGACATCGGGATGGTTTTTTTGAATGAGCTCAACACCTTCTGGTGCAGCAACTAAACACATTAATTTGATCGATTTTGCGCCGCGTTTTTTTAACGAGTCGATCGCATCGTTTGCAGAACCTCCTGTTGCTAACATTGGGTCGAGTACGATTAAAATACGCTCCTCGATATCGGATGGAAGTTTTATATAATATTCTACCGGTTGAAACGTCTCTGGATCACGATATAATCCGATATGCCCGACACGAGCAGCTGGTAGTAATTGCAACATCCCAT
>DATGRY010000136.1:0-26497 GCA_035303165.1 Pseudogracilibacillus sp. | reverse complement strand
CTTTTGCCGAAGCAGGGGCATCGATTATTACAGTTCACGAAGAAGCTTGTACACATTTGCATCGAACGATACAAGCGATTAAAGCTGCTAGTGTAAAAGCAGGTGTAGCGATAAATCCAGCTACACCGGTAACGATGATTGAAGAAATATTACCGTACGTTGATCTCGTCTTAATCATGACCGTAAACCCTGGTTTTGGTGGACAATCGTTTATTGAATCAACCGTTCATAAAATTGCTCGTGTACATGAGTTGCGTAAAAAGCATCAATATACGTATGAAATCGAAGTCGATGGCGGTGTGAAAGCCGAGACGGCAAAACGTTGTACGGACGCAGGTGCAGACGTTCTCGTCGCTGGAAGTGCTATTTATAATATGCCGAATCGAAAAGAGGCAATAGAAGCAATTCGTCAAGCAGTTATACGATAATTGATGAATTTATACGTATAAAAACGTTTCCTCCGACATACGTTACTAATAGACGAATTGTTCGTTTTATTTATTTGTAAGCTTCTTCTAGGAGGGGGACGTATGAAGTTTTATACGATTAAGTTACCGCGATTTATCGGTGGTTTTGTCCGCGTCATGGTAGGAATGTTTAAAAAGGACTAATGTTTCATTCTTACATGACGTAAAGAAATCATTTTTGAACAACAAAAAAGCGCCCTTATGCGATATCTACATAACGTGTTTACGTTCGTTGTAGTTAATCCGATTAGGGTGCTTTTTTTGTTGTACAATTATAATATGAAAGAGAGTAGGGGTTTACACACGAGTTACTTTACCAGATTTTAACGCGCGAGCGGAAACGTAAACTCGTTTCGGCTTACCATCGACCATAATTCGTACTTTTTGTACGTTTGCTTTCCATTTACGTTTATTTGCGTTCAATGCGTGTGAACGAGTGTTTCCTGTACCTGTTTTACGTCCAGTAACGACACATTTTCTTGACATACGAACCCCTCCTTACGTAGTAGTGTCTTTTCATACCAATCTAATTTATCATAAAATAGCGTGAAAATCAATGGATTTTCGTTTTATATGGACATATTGGTGCAGTTTTACGTAATGAATATATGATTGACGATGAAGTAATAACGTATGAAAAGCCGGTATGACGAAAAGGAATAAAAGGAAAACTTGACAGAACCGTCTGAATGAATCATTCTTTACATAAAAGAAATAATGTGTACAATGAATGAGGATAATATTTTTTCGGTTATGAAGTAATTTTTTTATTTTCCAAGGAGGACGAAGCGATGACTTTACAATTGTTAACGGGACCGTTGTTTAAGCAGATGGTCCAGCACGGTGCAACGAATTTATCCAATCATCGCGAACGCATTAATAAATTAAATGTGTTTCCCGTACCAGATGGTGATACAGGTACGAACATGGATTTATCATTAACGTCTGGTTTAAACGAGTTAAAAGCGACAAATGAAGATACGTTATCCGTTCTACTCAGTGCATTTGTTAAAGGTTTATTAATGGGTGCTCGAGGCAACTCCGGCGTCATTTTATCCCAATTATTTCGCGGTTTTTCGCAACATTTACAAGAGGAGACGGAAGTGACGAGTGAAGCTTTTGCAAAAGCTTTAGAAAATGGCGTTCACGTGGCATACGAATCGGTTACGAATCCAGTTGAGGGTACGATTTTAACTGTGGCGAAAGATGCGGCAAAAGAAGCATTGCATAGTGCTCAAAAAGAAGCAAATCTTGCAATCGTCATGGAAAAAACGTTGCAAGCGGCGAAACGTTCCTTAGCGAATACACCTGAGTTATTACCGATCTTAAAAGAAGTAGGTGTCGTTGACTCTGGTGGTGAGGGGTTGGTCGTCATTTATGAAGGGTTTTTAGCTGCATTAAAAGGAGAAGCATTACCTGAACATTTCGATGATGTCGCAATCGAGACGATGGTTCAAGTAGAACATGATCGAGCTGTACAAGCATTAATCGATGCTGAGTCTATTGAATATGGTTATTGTACCGAATTCCTCGTTTTATTAGATGAATCGGAAGTAGAACGTTCGTTTATGGAAAAGGATTTCCGTACTCATTTGAGCTCGTACGGTGACTCTCTTTTAGTTGCAACAGATGAGAACGTAGTGAAAGTCCATATTCATACGGAGCAACCGGGAGAAGTAATGACATATGCTCAGCAGTTTGGTCAATTGCATCAAATCGATATCGATAATATGCGCAAGCAACATGAACATATCGTAAAGGAAGATAGTCATTCTGACGAAATACTGACGGGGACAAATGAACGATATGGATTGATCGCTGTAGCAGCTGGAGATGGATTAAAAAGTACGTTTACTAGTCTTGGGGTAACGCATATTATCGAAGGCGGGCAGACGATGAATCCGAGTACAGAGGATATTTTACGAGCAATAGAGTCGATTCGAGCCGAACATGTTTTTATTTTACCGAATAACAAAAACATTATTTTAGCATCTGAACAAGCGAAACAACTAACGGAAAAAAGCGTTACGATTATTCCATCAAAATCGATTCCACAAGGAATAAGTGCACTTTTTGCTTTCGACAAAGAGATCGTTGAAACAGAAAATGAAACGAATATGAAAGAAGCACTTTCTGATGTAAAAACAGGTTTAATTACGTATGCAACGAGGGATACGGTCGTAAATAAATTGCAAATTAAAGCAGACTCGTATATCGGACTTGATGATGAGACGATCGTTGCGACCGAGGACAAAAAAATTTCGGCGGCTACCGCTCTTCTTCAAGCGTTAATTGACGAAGATGATGAATTAGTGACGATTTTTTTCGGTGATGACGTTTCAGATGAAGAGGTGAACGAGTTACATTCGTTTATTGACGATGAGTTACCTCATGTAGAAGTCGAATTCGTACAAGGAGGACAACCTGTTTACTCCTTTGTGATCATGGTAGAATAAATGTGAAAATGAATAAATGAAATCATCCATCTTTCTTGTAATCGATGGATGATTTTTTCATTTTTATGTATACAATATATTCATTCTATGCAAGTAAAAAGGCAATTGTTATAATGGAAGCATCACGTTTAATTCGTATAAGTTCATTTAGAAGAGGACGAAAAGAATGAAGAAAATGTTATTGGATGATGTGTCAGTTTTAAAAGGTGTCGGTAAAAAGGTAAAAGAAACACTCGCTAAATTACATATTTATACGATTAAAGATTTACTCGAATACTTTCCTTTCCGTTACGATATTGCGGAAATGAAACATATTAGTGAATTCATTCATGACGATATTGTTACCGTAACAGGAAAAGTTGTCTACCCACCGACGATACAATATTATGGACGGAAAAGATCTCGTCTTCGCTTTACGATTGAGGTAGACGGTGTCGCTCTTCAAGCCGTTTTATTTAATCGTGCCTTTGCGAAAAAACAGTTTACTCAAGGAAAAACTGTTACGCTAACAGGAAAGTGGGATGCACGTCGTTTACAAATAACGGTACATCGATATAAAATGGGTTCGATATCTGCTGATGCAGTGATTGAACCTGTCTATTCCGTGACAGAGGGAATATCAAACTACCAGTTAAGAAAATTTATTTATGCAGCACTTGATCAGTTTAAAAATGAAGTTGCTGAAATTTTACCTCCATCTTATTTAACTGCTTATAAAATTCCATCGCGACGAGATGCACTCGAAGCGGTGCATCGACCGAAGAGTAAAGAACAATTAAAGCATGCCCGACGCCGGTTTACATATGAAGAATTTTTACTTTTCCAGCTAAAAATTCAACTGTTAAAAAAACGACAACAACTGCGTGATGAACAATTTAGACAACAAATCGATCACGAAAAAATCCACTCGTTCATTAGCTCGTTACCTTTTACGTTGACGAATGCACAACATAGAGCACTACGAGAAATTTTACGTGATATGGAAGCGCCGATTCAAATGAACCGTCTATTGCAAGGAGATGTCGGTTCTGGAAAAACTGCGGTCGCTATCGTCTGTTTGCTTGCAACTGTTACTGCATCGTATCAAGGCGCGCTTATGGTACCGACCGAAATATTAGCGGAGCAACATTACGACTCTATTTGTAACTTACTCGGTAACCGAACGCACATTGCTTTATTAACGAGTTCCGTAACAGGAAAAGAACGAAAAGCAATTTTACAAGGGGTCGCAGACGGCACGATTGACACGATTATCGGAACTCATTCGTTGATTCAAGAGGATGTACAGTTTCACCGTTTAGGACTTATTATTATTGACGAACAACATCGTTTCGGTGTCGAACAACGAAAACAGTTACGGGAAAAAGGGCTTCATCCCGACGTACTCTTTATGACAGCAACACCAATTCCGCGAACGCTCGCCATTACAGCTTTTGGTGATATGGACGTTTCAACGATCGATGAAATGCCGAAAGGAAGAAAAAAAGTTCAAACGTTCTGGGTGAAAGAAGAAATGTTACAACGTGTCTTAACGTTTATCGAGAAACGTATTGACGAAAATGAACAAGTATACGTCGTCTCTCCATTAATTGAAGAATCTGATGCATTCGACTACGAAAACGCACTTGAACTATATAATAAGTTATCGACGTATTTTGGTGAACGGATTCACATTGGCTTGTTACATGGTAGATTGCGGAACGATGAAAAAGAAGCCGTCATGAAACAATTTATGAACAACGACATTCAACTTCTCGTTGCGACGACAGTAATTGAAGTAGGAGTGAACGTACCGAATGCAACAGTAATGGTTATTTTCGATGCAGAACGTTTTGGACTCGCTCAGCTACACCAGCTGCGCGGTCGGATCGGTCGTGGTGATAAACAAGGATATTGTATTTTAATCGCTGATCCAAAAGGTGATACCGGAAAAGAACGAATGCATATTATGACGAAAACGACGGACGGCTTTCACTTAGCGGAAGAAGATTTGAAGTTACGTGGACCAGGTGATTTGTTCGGGAAGAAACAGAGTGGATTACCGAACTTTAAAGTAGCTGATATAGTGCATGATTATCGAGCGCTTGAAACAGCCCGTCGTGATGCAGAACGAATCGTCAAAAACAATTTATTCGAAACAGATGCAACGTACGTGCACTTAAGAAAATATATAGAGGAAGAAGCGGAAAGCATTCATCTTGATTAGTTCACACATTTACTTGCCATATTATATTTGGTGTTATATACTGCTTTTAGTACCTAGTCATAATTAAACCGTGGATGTGGTGTAATGCGCTTTAAAAAAGAGCAACGACAAAGATTGTTAATAGAAAAAATTGAAGAAAGCCCGTTTATTACAGATGAAGAATTAGCGGAATATTTTAACGTAAGTGTGCAAACGATTCGCTTAGACCGTATGGAGCTACAAATTCCGGAATTACGTAAGCGCATTAAATCGGTGGCGACGAACCAATGGAACGAAAAAGTAAAGTCATTGCCATTGGATGAAGTAATCGGCGATATTATCGATTTACAATTGGATGAACGGGCTATTTCGATTATGAAGATACAGCGAGAACAAGTCTTTTCACGCAATCAAATAACGCGAGGTCATCATTTATTTGCACAAGCAAACTCATTAGCTGTCGCGGTCATCGATGAAGAATTAGCATTGACGAAAAAAGCAGAGATTTCGTTTGAACGACAAGTAAAGCGTGGCGAGCAAGTTGTCGCAAAAGCAGAAGTTAAAGAAGTGCAACAAGATGGACTAACGATCGTTCACGTACATAGTTATGTGAAAAATGAACTTGTATTTTCGGGTAAATTTTATATGTACCGTTCGAATAAAAAGGAGTCATAGGAAATGAAAATAGCAATTGACGCAATGGGCGGTGACCATGCTCCGAAAGTTGTTGTAGAGGGAGCAATGGCTGCGATTAAAGATCGACCAGATGTAGAAATAACATTAGTAGGCGATGAAACGGAAATAAAAAAATGTTTAACGAATAGTGAGCGTATTTCGATCATTCATACAGAAGATAAGATCGGCCCTGACGAAGAACCAATTCGGGCTGTCCGACGGAAAAAAAATGCTTCACTCGTCATTACCGCTAATGAGGTAAAAGAAAATCGTGCTGATGCGTGTATTTCGGCAGGTAATACGGGAGCCCTCGTCGTTGCTGGTCTTTTTATTGTAGGTCGAACGAAAGGAATTGACCGACCGGCACTTAGTCCAACGTTACCGACTAGCGATGGACGTGGTTTTTTGCTTTTAGATGCGGGAGCAAATGTAGATGCGAGTGCAAATAACTTAGTCCAATATGCAGTAATGGGTTCGATTTATTGTGAAAAGGTTCGTCAAATAGATAAACCACGCATAGGTCTTTTAAATGTCGGAACAGAAGCCGGAAAAGGGAACTATTTAACGAAGAAAGTATACGATATGCTACAGGAAGCGCCGGTCAACTTCGTCGGCAACGTGGAATCACGAGACGTTTTTGAGGGCGTAGCAGATGTTGTCGTCACCGATGGATTTAGTGGTAACATAACGTTAAAGGCGATCGAAGGAACGGCACTTCACGTCATGAAACTTTTAAAAGAAACGTTAACATCGTCTTTACGAGCAAAAATTGCTACCGGTCTTATAAAAGATAAATTATATACGTTAAAACAACAATTAGATTATCCTGAGTACGGTGGCGCAGCACTTTTTGGGCTGTCAGCCCCTGTTATTAAATCACACGGTTCTTCGACGAAACGAGCTATTTACCATACGATTTTACAAACGTGCCAAATGATTGAGCAAGACGTCGTTGGAACAATTGGAGAAACGATCCAAACGCTTGACTTAGAGGAGGTATAAAAATGAAACGAATCGCATTTATGTTTCCCGGACAAGGTTCGCAAAATGTAGGAATGGGAAAACAGTTTTACGATACGTATGAGGAAGTTCGTGCGTTGTATGAGACGGCAAACGACGTACTCGATAAAGATATGACAAACTTAATGTTTTCAGGACCGGCGGAACAATTGACAGAGACGGAAAATGCACAACCAGCATTACTTTTGAATAGTATTGCTGCATATTCATTGTTAGCAAAAGAAAATATCGAACCAGAAATGGTTGTCGGACACAGTTTAGGAGAATATTCAGCGCTCGTTGCGGCGCAAATGATTTCATTAGATGATGCACTGCCATTAGTTGCGACACGTGGACGTTTAATGGAAGCGGCATATCCGAAAGGGCAAGGAACAATGGCTGCAGTCATCGGGCTAGATGAAGCGACAATTAAAGAACACCTTGAACAACTTAATAAAACGGAAGTTGTCGATATCGCTAATTTAAATTGCCCAGGGCAAATAGTAATATCCGGTTCGCGGAAAGGAATTGAACAAGCGGAACCATTATTAAAAGAAGCAGGTGCTCGACGTGTTATTCTTTTAAATGTAAGCGGCCCATTCCATTCACGACTAATGAAACAAGCAAATGAACAGTTTGAGCAATCGTTACATAACGTCTCGTTTCAAGATGCGACAATTCCTGTCTATGCAAACGTAACTGCAAACCCAGTGAAAGATAAAGATGAAATGAAGCAATTACTCATTCAACAACTTTACTCTCCCGTTCGTTTCGAACAGTCGATTCGTCATATGATTGAAGCTGGAATTGATGCATTTGTTGAAGTTGGAACAGGAAAAGTTTTATGTGGACTCGTCCGTAAAATTGATCGTAAAGTAAAAACATTTGCTGTTGAAGATGTAGCATCGTTAGAAAAATTTATATCTTGGTATAAGGAGGAATAGTAATGTCTTTACAAGGAAAATTTGCACTCGTCACAGGTGCTTCTCGAGGAATCGGCCGTGCGATCGCTTTAGCATTAGGAAAACGGGGAGTAAACGTTGCAGTAAACTATGCTGGAAGCGAAGAACGAGCAGAACAAGTTGTACATGAATTAAAATCTTTAGGAGTCGAGTCGTTCAAAATAAAAGCAAACGTTGCTGATGAGACGGATGTAAAAACGATGATGAAAGAAGTCGTGAAAACGTTCGGGCGCCTCGATATTTTAGTAAATAATGCAGGCATTACTCGTGACAATCTTCTTATGCGCATGAGTATCGAAGAATTTAGAGAAGTCATTGATACGAATTTAACTGGAGCATTTTTATGTACGAAAGCTGTTACTCGACAAATGATGAAGCAACGGTACGGGAAAATTGTTAATATTGCTTCGATCGTCGGTGTAAGCGGAAATCCCGGACAAGCAAACTACGTTGCAGCAAAGGCTGGACTGATCGGTTTAACGAAAACGACGGCAAAAGAATTAGCGTCACGTAATGTGTTAGTCAATGCGATTGCACCAGGATTTATTCAAACAGATATGACTGATGTTCTTACTGAAGACCAGAAAGACGCTATTTTATCCCAAGTACCTCTCGAAAAACTTGGTGAGCCTGAAGATATCGCAAATGTCGTCTGTTTCTTAGCTTCCGATGAAGCGAAATATATTACTGGGCAGACGATTCACGTCGATGGCGGCATGGTTATGTAAGTGCATGTATAACTAGTATTTTTATGAAAATTTTCCTATACTATTAGAGGGAGGTGAAGGACATGTCAGACGTATTTGAACGCGTAAAAGAAATTATTGTAGAACAGTTAGATGTTGATGAAGCGGACGTGACGATGGAAGCTTCATTTAGAGATGATTTAGAGGCGGACTCTTTAGACGTTGTAGAGCTCGTTATGGAATTGGAAGATGAATTTGATTTAGAAATTGCAGATGAAGAAGCGGAAAACATTAATACAGTGGGAGATGCTGTTACGTATATTGAAGAGAAGATATAAGACATGTTTCCAGTTGTTTATGTATCGTTCGTATACATAATCGCACTTCATTCATCCTTAGTTGAAGTCTCGCGCGTGCGGGACTTTTCATTTTATAGAAAGGAGGCAGTTTTTATGGACGTTGCGAACTTAATGCGCACGCTTAATCTACCGTATACGAATAAAGCACTTTTACAACAAGCGTTTACCCATTCATCTTATGTGAATGAGCATCACCGAAGTCATTTAAAAGATAACGAACGGTTAGAGTTTTTAGGTGATGCAGTGTTAGAGTTAGCTGTATCCGACTTTTTGTTTAAAAAGTATCCGCAAATGTCAGAAGGAAATTTATCTAAATTAAGAGCGAATATCGTCCGCGAAGAGTCGCTTTCTCATTTTGCTAAAATGTTATATTTGCATGAGTACGTTTTACTCGGAAAAGGAGAAGAACGTACAGGAGGGAGAACGCGCCAATCATTGTTAGCGGACGTATTTGAAGCGTTTTTAGGAGCGGTTTATTTAGACCAAGGAATGGATGTGTGTATACAGTTTTTGGAAAAGCATATTTTTCCTCACGTGGCCGATGATGCTTTTTCACATACGATGGATTATAAGACAAAACTTCAAGAACTTGTGCAACGAAAGAAAAATAATGCCTTACGCTATGATATTATAGATGAAAGGGGACCGTCGCACCGCAAACAATTCGTTGCACTCGTAGCGATTAACGAAACGTTGCAGGCGACAGGAAAAGGATATACGAAAAAAGAAGCAGAGCAGCAAGCTGCACGAAAAATGCTCGCTAAATTACGTCATTTAGAAAGCGAAAGGTAAAAAAATCACTTTTTACGTACGGACCGTAATTCGTCGATCAAATCAGAACATTGTTGTGCACTTAACGAACCAGATTGAACGACGTGCTCATAAATGAATTTTATATCATCATACCGTTTTAAATCGTAATCTTTTTCATTTAAAATAAGTCGATTAGCAACACCTAACAATGTACCTAATTCCGTCAATATATATTTCAAGTTTTCTTCCGATGGTTCCTTTAAATTCAATGTATTCACCCCACGTTACGATAATTGTAATAAAAAAACGGCTTTCATCTAGCTTACAACGGAAAGGAAAAGAAAACAAATACTTTTTTAAATGTGAATAAGCGATTGAACCGGTTTATGTAAGATCGATATAGTTTTAAGGAGAATGACGATGTTTTTAAAACAATTAGAAACGATAGGCTTTAAATCCTTTGCTGAACGTACAAAAATACAGTTTGTTCCTGGTGTGACAGCGGTCGTCGGTCCGAATGGGAGTGGGAAAAGTAATATAATCGATGCTGTACGCTGGGTGTTAGGGGAGCAATCAGCTCGATCATTGCGCGGTCAAAAAATGGAAGATATCATTTTCCAAGGAAGTGATACGCGTAACCCGTTACATTTTGCGGAAGTGTCGTTAATTTTAAACAATGAGTCAGGCGAATTGCCAATCACTTATGAGGAAGTAAATATAACGCGTCGAGTATATCGTTCTGGAGAAAGTGAATTTTTTATGAATAAGCAACCGTGTCGTTTAAAAGATATCGTAGACTTGTTCATCGACACGGGACTCGGTCGAGATTCTTTTTCCATTATTGGGCAAGGAAAGATCGATGAAATATTAAGTTCAAAAGCGGAAGAAAGACGTGCCATATTTGAAGAGGCAGCGGGAGTATTAAAATATAAACAACGTAAACTAGAGGCGCAGTTTAAGTTATCGGAAACAGCAGATAATTTATCTCGTGTAGAAGATATCGTGCATGAAATCGAAAAACAATTGACTCCATTAAAAGAACAAGTAGAAGTTGCAAAACGATATAAACGAAAACGGTCGGAGTTGGAAAAATTAGAAGTGGCCATTCTCGTTACTGAAATAGAACAATTACACGTTAAATGGAAAACGCTGTTAAAACAACTAGAAGACGAAAAAATGAAGGAAATTGAACAGCGCACATATATTCAAACAAAGCAAGCGGAAATCGAACAAAAACGAAAAACGATGTATAAGTTTGAGGAAGAAATATCCGATTTACAAGAGACGCTATTACAATTAACGGAGAAGATCGAGCACGAAGAAGGGGAGCGTCGTGTATTACGTGAACGGTTGACACACCTCAGTGAAAATAAAGCAAAGCTAGTATCGGATCAGGAAGAAGTTCAGCATCGACTGGCTACTACGAATAAAGAAATTGAGACGAAAGAAATAGAGTTAGCAAGCGTAAATGAATCATTGCAACGTGTTCATGAGTCGATTCGAAAAGAAAAAGAAAAACGTCATGATACGATTGAATCGTTACAGGAAAAGATTGAACATGTAAAAGCTGAATATATCGAGCTATTGAATGAACAAGCAGCTTATCAGAATGAACGATCGATGCTTGAAAGACAAATAGAGCGGGCTGAAGCTGAGTTATCGTCTGGGACTCATGCCTCCTCAAACGTAATCGAGCAGGAAAAAAAAGCGAAAGAAGAGTATGAGCAGCTTAAGAAACAGATTCATACATTACGAAGCAAGCTAAAACGAGAAGAAGAAAATATCGTTTCCTTAAAAAATAAACTCGAGTATCATGAAAAAAAATATCAATCGATGCAGACGAGATTATATGAAGGCAATGAACAAATTGCAACTCTTGTTTCGCGCCGCGATATGTTACAAGACTTAAAAGAAAATTATCAAGGTTTTTTTCACGGTGTAAAAGAAGTGTTAAAGGCAAAACAAGCTAATATGTTAACAGAAATTTACGGAGCAGTCGTCGATTTAATCACTGTTCCGAACGACTATATGACGGCGATCGATACGGTACTAGGAGCACAAGCACAGCACGTAGTCGTACGCAATGAGAATGCGGCCCGTGAAGCGATTGCTTGGTTAAAAAAACGTAATGTAGGACGAGCAACCTTTTTGCCGTTAGATGCAATTGAACAACGTAACATCCCATCGTCCGTTGTAAATAGTTTAAAACGACAGAATGGTTTTATCGGCATTGCAAACGAACTCGTTACTGTAGAAGATGAATTTAAAGCTGTAACAGATCATTTACTCGGTAATGTAATCGTGACGGAAAACTTAGTGCGAGCGAATGAGATCGCTCGTAGAACAAATCGTAGGTATCGTGTCGTCACGCTCGATGGCGATATCGTGTTTCCAGGTGGTTCCATGTCCGGTGGAGCAAAACGAAAAGGTAACGAAGCATTGTTTACACGTGAACGTGAAATAGATGAACTAACGGAAAAAATTACGCAATTTACAGAACGTCGAGACAACTTTATTCGTAAAATAGAAGAGCAAGAACAGACAATGGACAAAATAAAAGGAACGATCGAAGAAAAAAGTATCGCTGTCACGACGGTTAGCGATACGCTAAAAGATACAGAAAAAGCGTACCGTGAAGCGGAATTAAATTTACGTTCCGTTTTGGATGAAATGGAATCAAGCCGCTTACAGGAGCAGCAAGTGGCGGATGAGCTCGCACAATTACGAGAGGAAAAGGCGACGGTTGCACATAAAATAAATTCGCTGTCTGAAAAGATCGCTACAGCTGAAGCGACAGTTGCACGTCTTCAAGAAGAGGAGACGAATTGGGTCGAAAAAAAGAAAGCGATCGATGAAAAGGTGCACCAATTAGAAATTGAACAAGCGGAACAAAAAGCACGTCAACATAATATACAGGCACAAATCGACACCCTTCGCAATGAAATGAACACGTATGAAGAAAACTTGCATAATCTACGTGAACAACTGGATCAATTACAATCATTAGAAGAAAGACAACGCGTCGAAGGACAATTAGATGAACGGATTGAACTGTATACTAAAAAACGGACGGAAACTCGCGACCGTCTTGAACAATTACGAACTGATAGAAAACAATTGGCACAGTCGCTTGAAGATGAAGAGCGCGAATTGAAACAGATTGAAAAAGCGTACGACGCATTCGTTCAACGTATCCAAGAAAAAGAAGTGCAAGCTAATAGAATGGATGTGACATTAGACAATTATTTAACGACATTACAAGAAGAGTATACGATCACGTTTGAACGTGCAAAAGAACGATACGGTGATGTCGAACATTTACAAGAAGTGAAGGAACGCGTCCAAACGTTAAAAAGTGATATAAAACGTCTCGGTACTGTTAATTTAGGTGCAATTGAAGAATATGAACGATTGCAAGAGCGTTACACATTTTTAATAGAACAACGCGATGACTTAGTTGAAGCGAAAGAAACGCTATATAAAGTAATAGAAGAAATGGATGAGGAAATGACTGTTCGCTTTTCAGAAATATTTGCTGAAATTCAAGTTGCCTTTACCGACGTATTTAAACAGTTATTTGGTGGAGGACATGCTGAATTACAACTTACTGATCCGACAGAAATGTTAGAAACCGGTATCGATATCGTTGCCCGACCACCGGGAAAGAAATTGAAAAATTTAAGCTTATTATCAGGCGGAGAACGAGCGCTTACAGCGATCGCACTTTTATTTGCGATTTTAAAAGCTCGTCCTGTACCGTTTTGTATATTAGACGAAGTAGATGCAGCACTCGATGAAGCGAACGTTGCACGTTTCGGTGAATATTTAAAATCGTTTAGTGAAAGCACACAATTTATCGTCATTACACACCGTAAAGGAACGATGGAAGAAGTCGATGCATTATATGGTGTGACGATGCAAGAATCAGGTGTATCACGACTCGTCTCTGTAAGGCTAGAAGATGCAGAACGATATGTACATGCGAAATAACGGAGAAAGTTGAGGGAATGTAGATGAGCTTTTTAAACCGATTGAAAAGTAAATTTACGAAAAAAACGGAAGATAAAACGACGTATGAAGAAGGAATGAAAAAAACTCGGCAAACATTTACCGATCGATTGAATGACATTTTTGCCCGCTACCGACAAGTCGATGAAGAGTTTTTCGAAGAATTAGAAGAAGTACTTATTATGTCCGATGTCGGTGTGACAACTGTGATGGATTTAATTGATGAATTAAAGTTTGAAGTCCAACGAAAAAATGTAAAAGATACGAGCGAAATGAAAGACGTTATTTCTGAAAAGCTCGTCGATATTTATTATCGTGATGAATCCGAGTCGATCGGTCGTATTAATTATCAAGAAGACGAATTAACAGTCATTTTAGTCGTCGGTGTAAACGGTGTTGGGAAAACGACTTCTATTGGAAAACTAGCTGCACAATTAAAAAATAGTGGGAAAAATGTATTATTAGCGGCCGGTGACACATTTCGTGCCGGTGCAATCGAACAACTTGAAGAGTGGGGAAGGCGGGCAGATGTAGATGTCATTAAACAATCTGAAGGGAGCGATCCAGCTGCAGTTATTTTCGATGCGATCAAAGCGGCAAAGTCGCGTAATACAGACGTATTAATTTGTGATACAGCCGGACGTCTACAAAATAAAGTGAATTTAATGAATGAATTAAGTAAAATTCACCGTGTCATCGAACGTGAAGTGCCGAATGCACCGCATGAAGTACTCCTCGTACTAGATGCAACGACAGGACAAAACGCGTTAAACCAGGCAAAAACGTTCCAAGAAGTTACAAATGTTTCTGGGATTGTTTTAACGAAATTAGATGGAACAGCAAAAGGTGGAATCGTCCTCGCTATTCGAAACGAGTTACATATACCAGTAAAACTCGTCGGCTTTGGTGAGGGAATGAACGATTTGAAACAGTTTGATGTACATGGATTTGTGTACGGTTTGTTTAAAGACTTGTTAGAAGAAGCGGAATAAAGGGTGAACGACATGTTAACTAAAACAGTTCGCATGAACATGTTGTATGACTTTTACGGGCCCCTACTTACGGACAAACAACGCCAATACGTATCGCAATATTACGATGAAGATTATTCATTAAGTGAAATTGCCGAGAAATCAAATGTGTCAAGACAATCGGTTTATGATACGATAAAGAGGACGGAACAAATATTAGAATCGTATGAACAAAAGTTGCAATTATATGCAAAATTTCAACAACGTAACGATCTACTAGAGCAAATAGAAAGTGCATGTGCAACGTGTGATGATAGTGACGAAATAAAACAATGGATCGCGCGTTTACGTAAAATAGATTAGGGAGGAACGTGCTATGGCATTTGAAGGATTACAGAATCGCCTACAAGAGACGATTAAAAAAATAACGGGTAAAGGGAAAGTTAGTGAACAAGACGTTAATACGATGGCACGTGAAGTTCGTCTCGCATTACTTGAAGCGGACGTAAACTTTAAAGTTGTTCGTTCCTTTATAAATAAAATAAAAGAACGTGCTGTCGGACAAGAAGTGATGGAAAGTTTAACACCCGGGCAACAAGTGATTAAAATCGTTCAAGAAGAGTTAACGGACTTAATGGGTGGCGAACAGAGTAAACTTGCTTCAAGTGATCGTCCGCCAACAGTTGTTATGATGTCAGGTTTACAAGGTGCAGGAAAGACAACGACGACAGGAAAACTCGCAAATTTATTACGAAAAAAATATAATAAATCACCTTTACTCGTCGCTTGTGATATTTATCGTCCTGCAGCGATTCAACAATTACAGACGCTCGGAAAACAACTCGATATGCCAGTATTTGAGCTCGGAACAGACGTCTCTCCAGTAGAGATTAGTAAACAGGCGATTGAATATGCAAAGGAACACCATCATGATTACGTACTTATCGATACAGCAGGTCGACTGCACGTTGATGAGGAGTTAATGGATGAATTAGTTGAAGTAAAAGAAGAAGTAAATCCAGATGAAATTTTTCTCGTCGTCGATGCAATGACGGGTCAAGATGCGGTAAACGTGGCAGAAAACTTCCACGACCAACTCGGCTTAACCGGTGTCGTTTTAACGAAATTAGATGGTGATACGCGTGGCGGTGCTGCATTATCCATTAAAGCAGTAACGAATACACCAATTAAGTTTATCGGTACAGGGGAAAAACTCGATGAACTAGAAGAATTTCACCCAGAACGAATGGCATCGCGAATTCTCGGGATGGGAGACGTACTAACGCTTATTGAAAAAGCGGAAGCGTCTATCGATGAGAAAAAAGCGAAAGAATTGGAAGAGAAAATGCGAACGATGTCGTTTACGTTCGATGATTTTCTCGACCAAATGGCACAAGTGCGCGAAATGGGACCACTCGAAGATTTACTCGCAATGATTCCAGGGATGAACAAAATGAAAGGGATGAAAAACATCCAATTTGACGAGAAACAACTCGTCCACGTCGAGGCGATTATTCAATCGATGACGAAAGAAGAACGAAATGATCCTGACATTATGAATGCGAGTCGCAAACGCCGGATCGCTAAAGGTTCTGGTACGACGGTCGCACAAGTAAACAGACTGCTAAAACAGTTTAACGAAATGAAAAAAATGATGAAACAAATGTCAAATATGCAAAAAGGGAAACGCGGACGTGGCTTTCAATTACCATTTATGTAATGTGTAAGGTAAAAACACTTTACAGTTTTTAAAAAGCGTGGTATCATTCACTATGTGAAAAATTCCACGAGGAGGTGTTTTTACATGGCAGTTAAAATTCGCTTACGTCGAATGGGTGCAAAGAAAAACCCATTTTACCGAATCGTCGTAGCCGACTCACGTTCACCACGTGACGGTCGTTTTATCGAACAAATTGGAACGTATAACCCGCTACTTGAACCAGCGGAAGTGAAGATAGACGAAGAGAAAGCTTTGGATTGGATGTCTAAAGGTGCAAAGCCGAGTGATACAGTGCGTAACTTATTTTCGAACGAGGGCATAATGCAGAAGTTTCACGAATCAAAAAATCAAAAGTAAAGTAGTGTGATTACATGGAACTTTTAATTGAGTCGATCGTGACACCACTAGTAGAACATCCAGAAGAAATCGTCATAAAAAAACGAGAAGAAGAGAAAAAAATTGTGTACCATTTATTCGTCCATGAGGACGATGTCGGCAAAGTGATCGGTAAAAACGGTCGCATTGCTAAAGCTATTCGTACACTCGTATATTCAGCAAAACAATCTTCTAAAAAACGTGTCTATTTAGATATTATGTAACATTCAACTAGGAAGGAGTCGATCCTTCCTATTATTTTATCCACTATTAAACCTTTCCGCTTTCTTCGCACAAGATGAAAAACTTGTACATCTACTCCTTTTAAGCATATAAAAGATGATGACAGAAACATTTTTGCCATAGAAATGAGGTTGTTTCATGCAAATTATAAAAACGGTGCAAGTGAAGCAAATTATGACGGAAGAAAGTAAACAATCGTTGCAAAAACAGTTTGAACTCGATAAAATTCAGTTAGAACGAGAATGTGAACAACTACAATTTGAACAGAAAAAGCTTTCTCGAAAACTCGGTGATAGTGAGATGCTTCGGAATAAATTTCGTCGAGAGCTAGAGCGTCGAAAAGAAAAAATGGCTCATATACAGTTTACATTAGACCAATTACAAACATTATCAATCGGTGATGAAATCGTTGAACGAGAAATAGATGCGCTCGTCCGTGTAAAGGTCGGTTCAAATTGGAATGATTTAATGAAACGACAAAGCATCGTCGTTAAAGACGGTACAGTTGTTCGTATTGAAAACGAATAAAGGTGATTAACATGTACAATGTAGGTTTTATCGTCAATACACACGGTTTAAAAGGAGACGTAAAGGTAAAACAAATAACCGATTTCATCGAACGGTTTAACGTTGGAAATAAAGTGTATATCGAAGGGGAAGATGGATCTTATGAATCTCTCCAGATTGATTCATGTCGTCAACAAAAACAGATGCTCATTCTCCATTTTAAAGAATACAATTCATTAGAAACAGTCGAATGGATGAAAGGGAAGAAACTACTCATTAAAAAAGAACAACAAACACCGTTACCAGAAGGGGAATATTATTATCATGAAATTATCGGATGCACTGTTTTTTCCACAGATGGTCGAGAAATCGGTGTGATCGATCACATTTTAGCACCTGGAGCAAACGATGTATGGGTTGCTTATGACAAGAATGATAAGGAAATTTTAATTCCGTATATCGATGACGTCGTAAAAGAAGTCGACGTTGCAAAAAAGAAAATCATTATTGAAGTGATGGAAGGGTTAATTGACTAATGCATATCGATGTATTAACATTATTTCCCGACATGTTGACGGGAGTGTTAAATAGTTCTATTTTAAAACGTGCACAAGAAAAAGAGTTGTTTACGTACGATTTAATTAATTTTCGTCATTTTTCTACGAACAAACATAAAAAAGTTGACGACTATCCGTACGGCGGTGGCGAAGGAATGGTTCTTACCGTACAACCAATTTACGATGCGTTAGAACATATTAAAACACAGCACCAATCGGTACCACGTGTTCTTTTAATGTGTCCACAAGGTGAAACGTATACGCAACAAAAAGCGGAAGAGCTTGTAAAAGAAGAACACCTTGTCATTATTTGTGGTCATTACGAAGGGTATGATGAACGAATCCGGACGCATCTTGTCACAGATGAAATCTCGATCGGAGATTACGTATTAACGAATGGTGAAATCGGTGCAAGTGTCGTGATCGATAGCATCGTCCGTCTCCTTCCTGGTGTATTAGGAAATCGCCAATCGACGGAAAATGAATCGTTTTCTTCAGGTCTTCTCGATTATCCTCATTATACGAGACCACAATCATTTAAAGAGATGGATGTACCTGAAGTATTATTGCAA
The DNA here is from genome assembly GCA_035303165.1 of Pseudogracilibacillus sp. Classification (GTDB taxonomy): domain Bacteria; phylum Bacillota; class Bacilli; order Bacillales; family Amphibacillaceae; genus Pseudogracilibacillus. Next base: position 8,002 of record DATGRY010000136.1, on the reverse strand, counting down.
GGACATCATGCAGAAATCGAACGGTGGCGCATGCAACAAGCGCTAAAAAGAACGTACGAACGGCGCCCCGATTTATTAGAGAAAATAACGTTAACGGAAGAACAAAAAACGCTATTAAAACAAATACGAAATAATAACGAATAACTGTTGTCTGAAATTATCATGTATGGTATATTAAAAGATGTGCTTATACGATGGATATAGGCTTAAGAACGATGTTCCGCTATCTATGAAATGAAAGGTAGATATGAGCATTAGTTTGGAAGGAGTGAACATCATGCAAGAGTTAATTGCAGAGATTACGAAAGACCAATTACGCACTGACCACCCAGACTTTCGTCCAGGAGATACGGTACGCGTCCACGTAAAAGTAGTCGAGGGATCTAGAGAACGTATCCAAGTGTTCGAAGGTGTCGTCATTAAGCGTCAAAACGGTGGTATTAGTGAAACATTTACAGTAAGAAAGATCTCTTACGGTGTAGGTGTAGAGCGTACATTCCCGTTACATTCACCTCGTGTTGATAAAATTGAAGTGACAAAACGTGGATCTGTACGTCGTGCGAAACTTTATTACATGCGTAAATTACGCGGTAGAGCAGCACGAATTAAAGAAAAAATGTAATGAGTATATACGTGTAGAAAAAGAGCTTTGCTTCGCGCAAGCTCTTTTTTACCATTTAACATGAACAAATGTTTAATTTTTAGTTTTACAATCAACAAAAACGAATGAAAAATTTGTATTGAAGACGCTTTTTTAAAATAGATTTTCATACAAAAAATTATGACGGTTAACTTGTAACAAAAAAATTTTTCATTCCACAACAACTGTTTAGAACTTTATTCAAATTATATCGTTTCTTTAGTTAAAAATGATTTTATATTATAATGTTGACGATGTATATTCTGTATATTCGATATAGTAAATAAGTACAATTGTTTAACGAATACATAAATTTTTTAATAGACAAAAAGATTGCTATATGATCGAGCATAAATGAGTAGAAAACTTATTACTTTATATATGTGTTATGAACTATGTACGTAGACGATTTTCACTGTTGTTTGGAGGGGAGAAAGTTTGAATAGTCGTTCAAAGGGTTTTTTTGAATGGATCAAAATATTTGTTATCGCATTTTTAATCGCTTTATTCGTCCGAACATTCATTTATTCACCAATCATTGTAGACGGTCGTTCGATGCAGCCGACATTAAATGATCGTGACCAAATGATTGTGAATAAGTTTATCTATTACTTTAAGGAACCGGAACGATTTGACATCGTCATTTTTCATGCATCGAATGATAAAGATTTTATTAAACGAGTAATTGGACTACCAGGGGAGCATATAAAGGTTGAAAATAACGTACTGTATGTGAATGGAAAGGAAGTAGCCCAGCCATTTTTAGAACAAACGAGTAGTGAGGAAGTCGTCTACCCAATTATTACGAGTGATTTTACGTTAGAAAGATTACCAGGAAATTATGACGTCATCCCCGATGGATACGTGTTAGTGTTAGGGGATAATCGGAATGACTCAACAGACTCTCGCGATTTAGGTCTCATTCCGATTGATGAAATTGTTGGAAAAACGAATTTGATTTATTGGCCTCCAAATCGAATACAAATTATAAAAGAGTAGGTGTATAGCATTGATTCAATGGTTTCCGGGACATATGGCGAAAACGAGACGAGAATTAGAGGAAACGATGAACGTAATCGACGTTGTAATTGAATTAGTAGATGCACGCTGTCCCGATGCGTCAAGCAATCCGCTTATTAAAGAACTTACATACGATAAAACGGTCGTTACTTGTTTAATGAAACGGGACCTTGCAGACGATGCCATAACGAAAAAATGGCTCTCTTTTTATAAAGAAAACGAGAAAGTTGCTTTAGCGATCGATGTGAACGATAGACAATCGATTCAAACACTCGTACAAACGGTAACAGACGTAGGATTGAAGCAACAAGAACAACGGATGAAAAAAGGAATGCAACAAAGGGCTATTCGGGCCCTCGTCGTCGGTGTACCTAATGTAGGAAAGTCGACGCTTATAAATCGATTAGCAAATAAACGAATAGCAAAAATAGGTGATCGTCCAGGAATTACGAAACATCAACAATGGATTAAAGTGCGTGGTAAATTCGAATTGCTCGATACTCCTGGGATTTTATGGCCGAAATTTGAAGATGAACTGATCGGAAAAAAGTTAGCGGCTGTCGGTTCGATTAAATACGAATTAGTTCCGACAGAAGATATTGCCGCATTCGTCATTCAACAAATTGATCAAATTGATCATAAATTACTCCAGGAACGATATGGCATCGAACATGAAGAGGATATGTATGAAACATTTGTAGAAATCGGAAAAAAGCGCGGAGCGTTAGAAAGTGGTGGAAAAGTAAATTTGGAAAAAGTTGCGCAAATTATCTTACAAGATTTTCGCACAGGAAAACTTGGAAACATATCGCTTGAGGAACCGAACTTCTAATTACCTCTCTTTACGAACCTCTTATAGAAGCCGATATTACATGTAAGGAGATTATTCATGCGAACGAAAACGATTCGACAAATAAAAGAAATGTTAAACGATGAACATGTAAGTGAAGATGTGCTAGCTATGTTAGAAAACGACGAACGAAAAGGTGTACAACGATTAGTCGCCTCGTACAAACGAAAAATGAAACAACTTCACGAGCAAATAGTAGCCTTTAATGAAAAATTAACATTCGATCATCAGTTTAAACGACATGAGACAGACTTAATCGCTGGAGTAGATGAAGCAGGGCGCGGTCCACTAGCTGGTCCCGTCGTCGCTGCATCCGTTATATTACCGGATGATTTTCGTTGTTACGACTTAAATGACTCTAAACAATTATCTGCACATAAACGATTAGAGCTTTACGAACGAATAAAGGAAGAAGCGATTTGCTATTCAATCAAAGCGATCCCCGCTACAAAAATCGACGAGTGGAATATTTTGAATGCGACAAAACGTGCGATGGAAATGTCCGTCGATTCGTTACACGTTCAACCTGATGTCGTGCTAATCGATGCTGTACATATCGAAAAAAGTGCCCCCGAACAACATGCCGTCATAAAAGGAGATGCAAAAAGCATCGCGATTGCTGCAGCGAGTATATTAGCGAAAGTTTCACGAGATAAAACGATGCAGCAATTACATGAACAATTCCCGATGTATGGTTTCCACCGTCATATGGGTTATGGAACGAAAGAGCATATAGAAGCGATTAAAACGTACGGTATTACGGAACATCATCGCTTAAGTTTTGCACCGGTAAAGAAAAACGCGTAGAAAAGGAACGATTAGGAGGAAAAACGATGCCGGTTATCGATATAATTCGAAGTCGAATGAACGTTGCACCGAAAGAAGTGTTAACATTAAGGGACGGACAAGTTGTTCGGGGAAAAATCGCGAAACTATTCCCAGGCAATAAGGCAGAAGTACAAATCGGATCTCATCGTTTAATTGCCGAAATTTTAACACCGCTACGTGCAGGGGATTCTTACTATTTCCAAGTGAACCATAACGAAAGCGATCTCATCCGTTTACAAGTAATTAGTGAATCACTCCATTATAGTGCACGACAAAGTATCGAACAACTGCTACAGACGTTAGGTGTAAAAATTTCAAGGCAAACGTTACAGTTTGCTGATCATTTAATGAATGAGCGAATTCCTTTTGATCGTGCGCAACTACGCAGTGCGCTTCAATTGTTGGATCGAGTCGGTTTTACAAGTGAAAATCGAGCAATTGTAACTGATATAATATCCCGCCAATTACCGTTGACGGAAACAGTGTTTCGAGCGTTGCATACAGTGCAAAACGAAGAATTAACAACGTTGTTACAACGGATTGTGCAATCGATTCAAGGACAGACAACACGCACAGAAACAGAACAGCAACTATTATTACTTATGGAGCGCCTAATGAATCCGCATGTGAAACAACAGACGTTTCATCCGCTCTTACAACTAAAGTTTTCACCTCTTTTATCTTTGTTTCATGAGATGGCTCATCCAATACGTGATGCGACGTTATTTACGGAACAACAACATGCGCAACTTACGTCAGGACTAACGCAATTTGTTGAACGAGAGACGAACATTCGCCAAATAGTAACTGCACTCCTTGAACAGTTTCCACAAACGGAGTTATCGGCTAGTGGACGTGCGTTACTCCATTCTTTACGTGGACAAATAATGGACGAGTTAGCTCCGTTATTACCGTCGCAAATGCAACAACGGATCAACGATATCGTATCGTTACCACAACAGATGCAACAATCAGCTTTGTACGAATTATTACATACGTTAGCTCAACGTGAAACATTTACACTAGCCAATGAGTTGCTACGAGAAATGAACGTCACATCGTTTCGTCAGTTACCTGTACAGTCCCAATTTATAAGTCATTTGTTTGAGACGATGCAATCGCTCGGTTTACAACACGAACGAATGATTACGATGCTACTAAACAATCAAAGTCAAGTGACAGAGACGTACGTAGATAATATTAAGTCGCTTTTATTACAAATGGGACAAGAAGCAAATGTGCGGTCTATAGAACAAGCGACTCCGATCTTACAATTCGTCAATGGTATGCAGTTACAAGCGGTTCAAGAAAATGCCCATTTTCTTCTCGCCTCTTTTATCGTACCAGGTGATAAATTAACGTTAAACAAAGACTTATATATGCAATTTGAAGGACAGAAAAAAGAGGATGGAAAACTTGATCCCGATCATTGTCGCATTTTATTCGTCCTACATTTAGATCGGTTAAAAGAGACAGTTATCGATATGCAAGTACAAAAACGAGTTATTTCTATTACGATTTATAACGATGACATGTCGAAAACGAGTGAGACGACGACATTGCAAAAGACATTAGCGGATAATTTAGAAAAACTCGATTACCATCTGTCGAACGTACAGTGGAAAGCGTTACATGAACGACTGACTCTAGAGAAAAAAGCGACTGAACAGATGGCTAATATTCAACAAGAAGGGTTTGATTATCGCGTATGAATAGACGAGATAAAAAAGCAACAGCACTGTCGTACGACCAACAAACAGACGTCTCCCCTAAAGTAACAGCAACGGGACGTGGATTAGTAGCCGAAGAAATAATCGAACGTGCAAAAGAACATAATGTGCCGATTGTAGAGGATGAATCACTCGTTGAATTGTTGAGCACTTTAGAAATAAATGAAACGATTCCACCGGAGTTATATGAGGCTGTAGCGGAAGTCTTTGCATTCGTATACAATGTAGATAAAATGAGTAAATAAAGACGTCATACTTAAAATTAGTATGACGTTTTTAATACGCGATGTGATAAAAAGTAATTTGTGAAGAAACTTTAACAGCGAAATTATTGTTAAATGGTAACTTTTTTATTACAATAGTACATGCAGTTAATTTTAAAACGGAGGCATTAGGATGAATATACATGAATATCAAGGGAAAAACATTTTAAGAGAGTACGGAGTAAGCGTACCGAATGGTCATGTAGCGTATTCAGTAGAAGAAGCAGTTGAATGTGCGGAAAAACTAACGACGGACGTAAAAGTCGTTAAAGCACAAATTCATGCAGGTGGACGTGGAAAAGCTGGCGGTGTAAAAATCGCTCAAAACTTAGACGAGGTACGGGCACATGCAGAAGAAATTTTAGGAAAAATTCTCGTTACACCACAGACAGGTCCTGAAGGAAAAGAAGTAAAACGTCTTTTAATTGAAGAGGGCTGTAATATCGACAAAGAATATTATTTAGGCCTCGTCTTAGACCGTAACTTATCGAAAGTCGTTTTAATGGGCTCTGAAGAAGGTGGAATGGAAATTGAAGAGGTTGCTGCGGAAACACCTGAGAAGATCTTCAAGGAAGTAATCGATCCTGCTGTTGGCTTAACAGCATTCCAAGCACGTCGTATGGCGTTCAATTTAAATTTCCCGAAAGAACTTGTGAACAAAGTCGCTAACTTAATGATGAATTTATATAAGGCATACATAGAGAAAGACTGTTCCATTGCGGAAATTAACCCACTCGTTACGACGAAAGAAGGCGACGTTTTAGCACTTGATGCGAAGATGAATTTCGATGAAAATGCTCTTTACCGTCAGCCTGAAGTTTTAGAATTACGTGACTTAGATGAAGAGGACGAAAACGAAATCGAAGCATCTAAACACGATCTTAGCTACATCCAACTTGATGGTAACATCGGTTGTATGGTTAACGGTGCGGGTCTTGCGATGGCAACAATGGACATTATTAAACATTACGGCGGTAACCCTGCAAACTTCTTAGACGTAGGTGGGGATGCAACGGCTGATAAAGTTGCAGAAGCATTCAAAATTATTTTATCGGACAAAGCTGTTAAAGGAATTTTAGTTAACGTCTTTGGCGGTATTATGAAGTGTGACAACATCGCAGAAGGAATCATTACAGCAACAAAACAACTAGGACTTGAAATACCTCTCGTCGTTCGCTTAGAAGGAACAAATGTCGAAGAAGGGAAAAAGTTGCTTGAGGAATCAGGCTTAAATATCATCGCCGCTGACTCAATGGGCGATGGAGCAGAGAAAATTGTAAAGATCGTTAATGAACAAGCGTAAATTCGAAAAGAATAAGAATGGAGTTTTAACTTCTAGAAAGGACGTTCGAAAATGAGTATTTATGTAAATAAAGATACGAAAGTTATCGTTCAAGGAATTACAGGCTCTGCTGGTATGGATCACACGGAATCAATGTTAGAGTATGGTACGAAAATTGTCGGTGGTGTGACTCCAGGTAGAGGTGGAACAGAAGTATTAGGTGTTCCTGTTTTTAATACAGTAGAAGATGCTGTGAAAGAAACGGGCGCAACTGTTTCAATTATTTACGTCCCGGCAGCTTTTGCAGCGGATGCTATTATGGAAGCGACAGATGCGGAACTAGATTTAACGATTTGTATTACAGAGCACATTCCGATCGTCGACATGATTAAAGTGAAGAACTATATGAAAGGGAAAAAGACGCGTCTCATCGGACCGAACTGTCCAGGTGTCATTACTGCTGATGAGTGTAAAATTGGCATCATGCCTGGATATATTCATAAAAAAGGTCATATCGGAGTCGTCTCTCGCTCTGGTACGTTAACGTACGAAGCGGTTCACCAATTAACTCAAGCTGGATACGGACAAACGACAGCCGTTGGAATCGGAGGAGACCCTGTTAACGGAACATCGTTTATCGATGTACTAAAAGAGTTTGAAGAAGATCCTGAAACGTTAGCAGTCGTCATGATCGGTGAAATTGGTGGTACAGCAGAAGAAGAGGCTGCCCGTTGGATTAAAGAAAATATGACGAAACCAGTTGCTGGCTTTATCGGTGGTGCAACAGCACCTCCAGGAAAACGTATGGGTCACGCTGGCGCAATAATCTCTGGTGGTGAGGGAACAGCTGATGAGAAGAAGCGTGTCATGCGTGAGTGTGGTATCGCTGTTGCTGATTCACCAGCTGAGATGGGCGAGACGATGATTAAATTATTAGAAGAAAAAGGTCTTGCTGAAAAGTGTAAAACACACTAAAATAAGAAGGGAACTGGTTGAAAAGCCCAGTTCCCTTTATTGTTATGTAACGAAAGGATGTGATCGCTTGAGGACAATTCGAGATCGCCTCATTTATTTACATCGAATTCCACTTTTAACGCGCCGCATGCTTTATACATTATTGCAATATGATACGCAACTGAAAACCGCTTTTCAAGCATCTCCCTCACAATTAAGACAACTTTTAACTATCCCTTACAGTAAAGCTGTTCGTTTACATCAATTACTCTCCGATGAGAACCTCCATGACTTTATAAAAAAAGATGAAACTATTTGCCAATGTATAACGATTTTTGATAATGAGTACCCGTCTCGATTACGATCAATTTATGATCCACCACTCGTCTTATACGCTCAAGGTGACATTTCATTATTAAATAAAAGGAAAATGAT
>DATGRY010000135.1:0-2552 GCA_035303165.1 Pseudogracilibacillus sp. | reverse complement strand
ACTCTCGTTACGACATCTAGTCTTTTTCGGTCTAGCTTTTATGGCACCAATGGTCTTTTTTCTTACGTATGGAATTGTTGTACAACTAACACATGGCATGTTACCGACAGGATATATTTTAGCTGTCATCGTCATGCTATTTACTGCTTATAGTTATGGGCAAATGGTTAAAGCATATCCCGTATCTGGTTCCTCGTATACGTTTGTACAAAAATCAATTAACCCACATAGTGGCTTTTTAGTCGGCTGGGCAATTTATATGGATTACTTATTTAGCCCAATGATCGCCGCTTTAACGAACGGTATTTTTGTATCCGCTTTTATGCCATTTATTCCGGCATGGACGGTCATTATATTCTTTTTGCTCATCATTACAACGATAAATATTTTAGGTATTAAAATAACCGTTAACTTTAATATTTTTTCTGTTGCACTACAAATCTTAACGATCGCAATTTTTATTGCATTATCTATTCGCGGTGTGTTAAACGGAGCAGGAACTGGAACATTAATTTCCTCCCTACCGTTCATTAATCCGGAAGTAAACACTATGCTCGTCTTTGCTGGAGTACCACTCCTTATCTTTAGCTTTCTCGGATTTGATGCTGTGACAACATTATCTGAAGAAGCGATTGAGCCAAGAAAAAATTTACCGAAAGCTATTTTTCTCATTTTACTCGTTGCAGGTGGAACGTTCATAATTTTATCTTATTTCATTCAACTCGTGCACCCTGACTACACGTCATTTACAGATCCAGACTCAGCGGCAATCGATATTGCTACATTTATCGGTGGAAACTTATTTACATCATTCTTTTTAGCGATGATTATTTTAGCTAACTTTAGTGCTGCAGCAGCACATACAGCGAGTGGATCGCGTGTCCTTTATGCGATGGGACGAGATAACGTATTACCGAGAAAGATTTTTGGTTATATTTCGCCGCGATTTAAGACACCCGTATTTAACATTTTACTCATTGGCTTATTCTGTTTAATCGCCTTATTTATCGATTTAGAAACAGCTACGTCATTCGTTAGTTTCGGTGCGTTAATCGCTTTTACATTCGTTAACTTATCAGTCATATTTCATTACTTTATCAAACACAAACAACGTCATGCAAAAGGATTTTTTCTCTATTTATTCCTACCGATTATCGGTGCGACATTAACGATCACGATGTGGTTTCAGTTAGACATTCGTTCACTTTTATTAGGTAGCTCATGGTTGGTATTAGGGATATTATATTTAGCATATATTACAAAGGGCTTTCGCCAACCACCACCAGAACTTGAATTCAATTTAAAAGATGATGAATGATAAGGAGAATGGATATGTTTACGATAAAAGAGTTATTAAATGGATATAAAAAGAAAGAGTTTTCCCCAGTCGAAATTACAAAACAATATGTGGAACGCGCAAACAAACATAAAGATTTAAACGCTTTCGTTACGATTACAGAAGACGTTGCATTAGAACAAGCAAAAATAGCCGAACAAAAATGGCAAATGAACGATGCCGGTAGACTCGAAGGAATTCCACTATCATATAAGGACAACATTTATACGAAAAATGTACGCACGACGAGCGCATCCAAAGTAGATGAAAACTTCGTCCCTAATGAACATGCAGATATTATCAAACGATTAAATAACGATGGGGCTGTCATGGTCGGCAAAAATAATATGCATGAGTTTGCATTCGGCATTACGAGCAACAATCCATTCTACGGAGCCGTGAAGAACCCATGGAATACTGAACTCATCCCAGGTGGTTCAAGTGGTGGTTCAGCCGTTTCCGTCGCTACGTACAGCAGTGTCGGATCAATCGGTACCGATACTGGCGGCTCTATCCGGATCCCTGCTGCCATGTGCGGTTTAGTCGGACTAAAACCAACACAAGACTTATTACCGAAAAAAGGGTTTACAAACATTTCGTGGTCACTTGATCATTCCGGGCCAATATCACGAAATATCGACGATTTAAGTATCTTAATGAACGTCTTAACTGACGGAAACGTGCAGTTGTACGACAACATCGCAGACGACTTACGTGGTGTGAAAATTGGTGTTCCGAACAACTTCTTCACAGAACAAATAGAAGAACCATTGCGCAAGTCATTTAACGAAACGTTAGAACAGTTAGAAAAATTAGGCGCTCATTTAATCGAAGTAGAAGTGCCTAATGCAAGCGATGCGATTCCGTTAACGTTTACGTTAGCAATTAGCGAAGGTGGTTATACACATCGCGATCGTAAGCAAACTTCACTCGACCATTACGGTGAAGATGTCCATCACGTCATGACATCAAGTGACGGTATTCCGGCACTCGATTATATTCATGCACTACAACAGCAAATAGTCATCGGTCAGAAAGTAGATGAACTTTTTGATCATATCGACGTATTAGCTACACCAACATTACCAGCACTACCAAAACCGATTGGACAAGAAGAAGTACACTTCGGGGATATCACGGAACCAATTTTCGACTGTATGATTCGTTACACATCATTCTTTAATTTAACGGGCCATCCAGCGATCTCAATACCGAC
>DATGRY010000134.1:0-3184 GCA_035303165.1 Pseudogracilibacillus sp. | reverse complement strand
AATTTTTTAACGAGTAATGACGAACCGAAAAGTTATTTACAACATGTCCAACGCGAAAAAGACGCTTACAACGGCTTCAACGTACTCGTTGGAACGACGCGTTCACTCTATTACTATAGTAACCGTAATAACGATATAATGCGTGTTCCATCCGGTACACACTCCATTAGTAACCATTTCATCAATACTCCATGGCCGAAAGTAGAACGGGCAAAACAACTTATGCGCGACTATGTCATGAAAGTAACACATGTCGAGGTCGATGAACTATTTCACCAATTAAAAAATAACGAACTCGCTACGGACGAAAAGTTACCAAACACTGGTATAGACCGTTCACTAGAAAGACAACTATCACCTATTTTCATCCAAACAGATCAATATGGAACTCGTTCTTCTACTGTCATTTTAATGACACATGACGGCGAAGTAACATTCGTCGAACGAACGTATCAAAATGGAAAGTTCCGCGATGAGCGTTCGTTCCAATTTGAAATAAAAAAACGTTAGGATACGCTAGTAAACGGCACTTTCGAATGGAAAGTAGCATGGAAATCACTACATTCGCTCGAAAGTGCGTTTATGTTCTACGTCCTAACGATTTCGTTTATTTTTATAAAGCTTGTTCATTATGAAGATGCAAAACGGACTTGTCGCTGTCGTACCCATTGCTCTAGTTTGATGAAAACAGGTACGAAAATGATGCCGATAAAAATCCCTTTTATCGCATTAAACGGTAAAATTCCTGCATAGACGGCAACGAGCTTCGCTGTCGCATCCATTTCCCATCCCATTAACAAGGCATACGTTGGCAGAACGACAACGTAGTTTAAAATCCCCATCGCTAATGTCATGGCAACCGTACCGATCACTAAGCCAGTTACGACACTCGCTAGACTTCGATACTTATTGTACAAAAGCGCCACCGGTAAGATGAAGATCGTTCCAGCGATAAAGTTCGCAACGACACCGACCGGATCTGTCGCTCCCGTAATAATGAAATATAACACATTTTTTATAAAAATGACGATCACACCGGCAAGCGGTGAAAAAACTAATGTGGCAATAAGTGCCGGTATTTCACTAAAATCAACTTTTAAATACGGTGGTAAAAATGGTAATGGAAAACTAATTAAAAACAAAACTAATGAGACGGTCGATAACAATGCTAACGCTACAATCCTTACTAATTTAGATGAACTTCTCAGTTGCATCTATTTCTCCTCCTTCATCCAATATCGATCCATTGTGTTACTGATGAAGGAAAAGCTAATGTTTTTCTTCCAAATAGAAAACCCTGAAACGAAAGTCATTTCAGGGCATTATTATCCATATGGAAATTGAGCACAATAGGACACACTATTGTACTAAGTCATATTAGCTTCATCTTCTCCCATCCAGACTTTCACTGTCGGCTTTGGACTTGCACCAAATCAACCACTATACGAAATGTACAGCGGGTCACGGGCTTTAGGATGTTGTGTTCCTATTACCGTCGGTCGGGAATTGCACCCTGCCCCGAAAATGAATCGATATGTTATTGTATCTATACTATATGACAAAGTTCGCTAGATTGCAAGTTTTGCGCACTTTTAAACATTTCGCCTTTGTTGCTTTTGGTTCGTTTCGGTTCGTTTTGGTTGGGATTGGTCAGCAATCGGTCAACAATAGTCAACAACTTTTTAAACTTAACACGTTTTTATCGGATTAAATTACAAAGGGTGAATTGTCCATGTTTTGAACATAAAAATATGTATATACGTTCCCTGACCTACACCTTGGTTATAATTTTTAAAGTTGTTAACAATAGATTATAGTGTACACATATAATAAAGTAGGAGGTGATAGGAGGGATGATTGTGCAAGTAGTATTGAACGCTACCGATGTTGGCAGGCACTGGAGTCAGTTTAATGACGACGTTATTCGTAATGGACCAAGATTTGTTAAAAGAAACCGTGATCGAGGGGCCGCTCTCAACTCAGAGCATTTAAAAGAGGCTTTTTCAGAATATACTTTTAATGCAGTTTATTTCGTTGAAGAAGACGGTTCTATAACAGTTTCTATGGATGATTTTGATATAGTTGAAAATGGTAAAACAAAAGATGAAGCAATCGATCTACTAGCGAATGGATTGATCGTCTATGCACATGAATATATGGATAATTTTAACTTATACTTCCATTCACCTAATCAGCGTGAACATTTTAAGTTTATTATGAATGTGTTAAACCAAGATAACGTGGAAAATGTTAAGGAATTGATTGAAGGCGAAGTTGGAGAGATATAGAACGCTTTTGTAGACGAGATGGATGGATAGAAGTAAAGAAAAAGGGACATCACTTTTTTTCAAAAAGTAATGGCTGACGGTACTGTGAAGCGTACGATAGTTTCAAAGGAGACTGGTGAAGTTAGCGGACATCTATGGAGAGAAATCAGGAACAAACAATCGCAAGTTACCCAGGAGTATTTTAACAAAAAATATAAAAAGTATAAAGAGGAATAACCCTCTTTTTTATTTTGCTATCTACTCATGCTATAGAGCACCAACCCCCAATGTCAAATTCAACGTAAAAAAGACACCTAAAAATAGGTGCCTTATCATTGTTTACATGTTAAAAGTCTATTCTTACATCGTGTTTATCTTCAAATTCAAAATCATCATGAGACCATATCGTGAATACAAACTCAATGTTATCTTCCATTAAAGGTAAATCACCGTAACAATTTTGAATTGTCATTTTAGCGTAACCGTTTTCCCTCCAGCAACAGTTTCACTAAAGAAAACCATATCATCAGCCGTTACATCGTCTATCGAAACTTCATGAGCTTGTACTTCTATTGAATCTTCTCGTTTGTTCTCTATCTCGAGGTTAAATTCATAATATTCTTCATCAAAAAATGTATCGACCATATGCTCAATATTTACTAAAGTTGCCTTTACATATTCATTATCCGCAATTATTTCCCCAACTTCTTCTGTAGTTGTTTCTCATCCATCTGCGTTGTCTTCATCTTCAGTAGAGACTTCAATCGATTCTTGTTCCTTTTCCGTATATTCTTTTCCTTCCTTAGCCCCTTGCTCATTTGATTCAACTGCATTCGTCTCTTTTTCAATCGAGCTAGTTTCTGATCCGCAAGCGATTAATCCAAATGTTAATAAAACTACTTGTAATAATATGAGTC
>DATGRY010000133.1:0-10043 GCA_035303165.1 Pseudogracilibacillus sp. | reverse complement strand
TCTTCTTTGCACCTCCGTAGCTAGTTTTCTTTTATTATGCCATGAAAGCTACATTATTTCCAGATCGAAACGCGTTGTCTACAAACGTAAAAACTGCAGTTCTCCGCTACGTAAAAAAGTGATAGGGACAAACAGTTTTATTTACTCATTTACATCGTCCTAAATCTCCTTTACAATAAAAGGATATGTACATAAAACGTATGAAAGGAGCGATGTTTTACGTGTTACAGTTACGCAACGTGACAAAAAAGTTCGGTTCACATATTGCTGTGAATAATTTAAATCTCGACATACCGGAACAGGAACTGTTCGGTTTCTTAGGTGGAAATGGTGCAGGTAAAACGACGACGTTCCGGATGATTCTCGGATTATTAGATAAAACTGCAGGAACGATTACGTGGGAAGGGGAACCGGTTTCGTATGCAAAAAGCCACTTAATCGGTTATTTGCCGGAGGAACGTGGTCTCTACCCGAAGTTAAAAGTCGAAGAACAACTCGTCTATTTAGGTAAGTTACGACAAATGACCGTCCAGCAGGCGAAAGCGGAAATTGCGAGGTGGCTCGATCGATTTCAAATCAGTCATTACGTCCATAAAAAAGTAGAAGAGTTATCGAAAGGAAATCAACAAAAAATTCAATTTATTTGTGCAGTGTTACATAAACCACGCTTACTCATTTTAGATGAACCGTTCTCTGGACTTGATCCAATTAACGTAGAAATGTTAAAAGAAGCGGTGCTCGACTTAAAAAATGCAGGCACATCGATCGTCTTTTCCTCCCACCAAATGGAACACGTGGAGGAACTATGTGAAAACGTCTGTATTTTACGTGATGGAAACGCTGTCGTACAAGGTAATTTAGCAGACATAAAACGTTCGTATCGAAAGCGTAATGTGATCGTTCGTGCTACGGGAGACCTTTCTTTTTTAAAACAAGTAGATGGTGTCATTCGTTATAAACAGTTAGCGCAAGGTTGTGAAGTACAAATAGTGGAAGAGACAGTTGCACAACAAATATATCGCGCGTTAGTTGACTACCCTGTTACATCGTTTGAAATCGAAGAACCACGCTTAAACGATATTTTTATTGAAAAGGTAGGTGAAAGCTATGAATAAGTTTTGGATCGTTTTACATCATACGTACGTCTCACGTATTAAGTCGAAAGCTTTCATCATATCAACGATCATCACACTACTTTTTATTATCGGAGCGGCAAACATTGAATCGATTATCAAACTATTTTCTAGCTCAGATGAAGAAAAAGAAGTCATCGTCATCGATGAGACAGAACAGTTGTATCCGTTATTACAAGACGCCTTTTCACAAACGAAGGACGACGTGCTTGTCACATTGTATGAAGATACGATTACGAATGGAAAAGAGGCTGTCCGCGAAGGCACGTACGATGGATTACTCGTCCTAAGAACGGATGATGATGGGTTACCAGAAGCAACATATTTTGAAAAAAGTGCCTCTGTTTCTTTTACAGAAATGGAGATCGAACAACAATTAAATCAAATAAAAACAGTTCTCGTTACGGAACAGTTAGGAATTGACGAAGCGGAAATGCAAAAAATGTTTACCGATGTATCGTTTGAAAAAGTGGCACTCGATGTTACATCGAAAACAGATGAAGAATTAAATCAAACGCGAGGTATCGTTTACATCATGCTATTCGTTCTTTATTTAGCTGTCATCATTTACGGGCAAATGATTGCGATGGACGTTGCGACAGAAAAATCGTCTCGCGTAATGGAATTACTTATTTCTAGCGCTCCACCCGTTATTCATATGTTTGCGAAAATTATCGGGATCGCCCTTTTAGGTTTAACACAATTAATATTATTTTTTGCAGTCGGTGCAAGTCTTCTCCAAACGAGAAAAGGTGCAATAACTGTCGAAGTGATGGACATGTTTGGCTTACAAGATGTATCGATTGCGATTTACGTATACGCCATCCTCTTTTTTATTCTTGGCTATTTGCTCTATGCGACGATTGCTGCCATGCTTGGCTCACTTGTTAGTCGTGTCGAAGATGTACAACATTTATTAATGCCAATGGTCATATTAATTATGCTTGCCTTTTTCATCGCTATTTTCGGCCTAGGGAATCCGGAAGCGAAGTTTATTACGATTACGTCGTTCATTCCATTTTTCTCGCCGATGATTATGTTTTTACGTGTCGGAATGCTCGATGTCGCCTTATGGGAATTACTCCTTTCTCTCGGATTATTAATTGCGACGATTATCGCTTTAGCGTTGTTAGGTGCACGCATTTATCGCGGCGGCGTCCTCATGTACGGTCCGTCTAGAACGTTAAAAGATTTCCGTCAAGCATTTACGTTATCCAAACGGGAAAAATAAAGGATCATGAAACGATATGCTCCTAGTACTTTTATAAAACTGCATGATAACTTCGGTTACAACAGTTTCGCATCAAAGTGCGGAACTGTTTTTTGCATTTAAAAGCAAACATTTGCTCGCTTTTTGTAAAAGGTATATGATACAGTTAAATAAAAGAACGTCGTCATCATGCGAATTGGTGTGATCATATTGAACGATTCATTAACATTTCTTCACGCAGCAGATGTACATCTCGACAGTCCGTTTCGAGGTTTAACGTCGCTTCCTGAGGCGATATACGACGAAGTGAAAAATAGTACGTTTACGACACTCGATCATCTTGTTCACGTTGCGATCGAGAAAAACGTCGATTTCATTTTATTCGTCGGTGATGTTTTTGACGAGGCAAACCGTAGTATTCGGGCACAAATGAAGTTTAAAGAAGCGTGCGAAAAACTGCATGCGCACCATATTTTCGTATATGTTAGTTACGGAAATCACGATTATACCGATGGGACGGACGATGTCATCGTCTATCCTAACAACGTGTTCGTCTTTCCACCAGGAAAAGTGACGTCCACTACGTTTGTAAAGAACGGGATAGAACTTGCAAACATATACGGATTTAGTTATGAAAAGCGTGCTGTCACAGAAAATAAAGTTTCCGAATATGTCATGATAGACCGAGATATCCCTTATCATATTGCGACATTACACGGGGCTTTAAACGAGCAAACTGATCATGCCTCGTATGCACCGTTTCAATTAAGCGAACTGCGTGCAACGCCGTTTCATTATTGGGCGCTCGGTCACGTCCATGAACGAACAGTCTTATCTGTTGACCCACCGATCGTTTATCCGGGAAATATGCAAGGTCGTCATCGGAAAGAACGAGGTGAACGTGGTTGTTATTACGTACACATGTCGAAAGAGAAAACGACGACACAATTCATTCCGTTACAAGCAGTGACGTTTGAAGAAGTGGCGGTAGATGTGACAGAATGCGCTTCCATATTTGATGTCGAGCGAGCCGTTCAACGGGAGATTGTTCCATTACGAGAAAAAACGTTGCTCTCGCTTACGTTACGTAATAATGGTACGAATCGTTTCTCTTTTACGGACGAAACGATAAAGGAATTGCTCGATGTCGTAAATGAACGACTTATTGAACAGGAAGAGTGGATTTACATTTATCGTTATGACGTATATGAAAAACAGAAAGAGCGCGTCCTTTCTGACGATACATTTTATGCGGAGTTAGAGACTACGTTTGCTCAACTTTCGTTAGAAGAAATCGTACAAGATGTGACAACACACGAAATAGGACGTAAGTTTTTAACGAATTTAGCGACAGAAGATGAACTGATCGAGCGAGCACGATCGTATTTACTGAACGAGTTAGGACGACATGAAGAAGGTGAATGAATGTGCAGTTCCAACGAGCGACAATTTACGGATTCGGAAGATGGGTGGACAAAACGTTCGCCTTTCAAACGGATTCGATTCATTGTTTTTACGGTGAAAATGAAGTCGGCAAATCGACGTTGCAACAGTTTATACTGTTCATTTTATTTGGACTGCCGCCACGAAAGCGTACGAAGTTTTATCCGAAGCGGAGCAATCAATTTGGTGGCTCGTTAACAATTTATCATGATCGGTTTGGGGTTGTTACGATTGAACGAACGGATAAAGAATGTCGTTGTCTATTAGCGGACGGTTCTGAGCGGGACGAGGCATGGTTACAACAAACGGTGTTAGATGGTATGACGGAAAGCTTATATCGTTCTATTTATGCCTTTTCAGCTCGTGATTTACTTTTCATTCGTCAAATGAAACGGCGCGACTTAAGCGATGTTCTTTTTAGTATCGGTTTAACCGGGGCTACGGCAATATACGATGTAGAAAAAGAACTGAAGCGGCGTATGGATCAATTGTTTAAACGTACCGGCAAACGACCAGTTTTAAATGAAGCGTTAGCAAAAACAGATGATCTATTTCAAAAAGTAAATTCCTTGCAACAGACAGAAGCAACGTATTCAAGTAATGTACGTGAAAAAATTACGTTAGAAAAGAAGTTGCAACAGTTGGAAAAGGAAGTCACGACATTACGTGAAAAAATTGCTTTCGTAAAGCAACAGTACGATTTATATCCAGTGTTGAGTGAATATAAAACCGTTTGTGAAAAACTTAAACGTTATGAAAAATCGACTCCATTTCCTGAACGTGGTGTCACTCGTTTGGAAGAAATAAAAGAACAACTTATTCCACTTGAAAGCGAGCATCACTTCATAACGAAACGAATTGAACAAATAAATGAGGAATGCGAGCAACTTAAAGATGAGCTAGTACATCATACGGTATACGAAAAGATGCAAAGCGTGCTACAAAAACGTGAAACGTACGAACGTTATGTCATGCAAATAGATGAGGAATCGCGACAAATTGACGAAATAAAAAAAAGGATCGCACACGTAAGCCGTGAAGTTGGCGTAGACGTTACTGCTATCGCTTGTAGTGAATTGCCGTATCAGCTAGAGCAACAACTTGCTCAACTGAAGCGAACGGGTGAGCATTTACAAGAAAAAAGCGATGAATTACAACAATCGTTCCACGTGCAAACGGAAAAAGAAAAACGGCTCCGTACAGAAAAAGAAAAATTGGAAACAAACTTATTAAAAGAAAGTGACCGTTTCCGTTTCCAAGACGTAGTATGGACGTTTGAAAATAGAGTTACACGTCAACAAACATCGGCATGGGAAGCTCATCAACAAAAACGTATGAAACGCTCTATTAGCGTACTTGTTCTATTTAGCGTATTGTCGCTACTTTTCCCCCTTATCTTTCATGAAAACACGTTATATGTCATTCCTATCGGTTTATTTTTATTTATATTGTGGCAATACCGTGCTCTTCTTCAAGTGAATGAAGTCGTTAAGCGTGAGCAAAAAGCGATAACGGAAAACGAATACGATGAAGCGAAACGACAACTTGAAACAAACGACGAACAGATGACTAAACTACGCATCATCGATGCAGAACTACAACAAGTAACTTTAGAACGAGAGCATTGGGAAGAAGAGAAGCTACTATTTGCACAAAAAGAGAGTGAATGGATTCAACAAGTAAATCGATTGTTAGAAGCGTATCCATTTTTAGAAGCAATTGAGCCTATTTTCTGGTATGACATTGTTGAAAAGCTGCGCGAGTTGCAACAGTTAGATGAAATGAGTAAAAGAAAAAATAGTGAATTAGAACGAAAACGAACGTATGTAAAAGAAACGGAAAATGAGTTGCGTCAACTAAGTAATTTGTTTCCTAACGTAGATGTCATGACGATGGCAGACGTACGTGACAAAATGGATCGGTACGAAAGTAATGAAAAGAAGTTCGTGCAACTGAACGAGCAACTTGAGACAATGATTAGAGAGCGTGATCTTCTCGCTGAAAAAATGACACGCTATAAAGCAGAAAAGACGAAGTTGTTATCTTCCGCATTTGTTAATGATGAGGAAAGTTTTTATGAAAAGGCGAAACGAGTGATAGAAAAAGAGGAGTTAACTGAACAAAAGGAAAAGTTACGATCGCAGTTGCGAGCGACATTTTCCGAGATAGCAATACGGAACATGATGACAGAGGAAATAAATCGGTCGGAACTTAAAATGGCTTTCGATGCATTAGAGTTAGAGATTGCCGAGAAAGAAGCGGAACTTACAAAAATGAATCGACATATCGCAGCGTTAGAAGTAGAAATTACACAATTAGAAACGTCCGATGAACGGTCGGAGGCGAGTTTTCAGTTTTACGTGCAACGTGACGAAACGTATGAATTAGCAAAACGGTATACAATTTATAAAATTGCTTTCCAAGCGTTGCAACGTGCGAAAGAAAGTTATCAAGCGAAATTTTTACAAGCAGTTATGCAGAAGACGACTGACTACTTTTCGTATTTAACGGACGGTAAATACGTACGCGTCTATCCGCCGAAAGAAGACGAGCTCTTTCAAGTAGAAGCGAAAAATAATATACGTTATACTGTAGAAGAACTATCAGAAGGTACGGTCGATCAACTATATATTGCGCTACGACTAGCAATAGGTAACGTTATGTATAAACGATGTCCGTTTCCGTTTATGATTGACGATGCATTTTTACATTTCGACGATGATCGTACAGAAAACTTTATTCAGCTTCTCCGCTCTTTCGAAGAAGAGCGACAATTATTCGTTTTTACATGTAAACGTTCGATTGCAACATATTTCACTCCATCTGCTGTCCAAGTTGAATAATACATAAAGGGGAGAGTCTATTGCGAAAGGGAATACAACATTATAAAATTGGTGATGCATTCGATGGGTTTTTACTCATTCGACTGGCACAAAAAGGGACCGCTAGTAACGGAAAACCGTTTTTAACGTTATTTTTAGTCGATAGTACGGGAGAAATTGAAGCAAAGTTGTGGGACGTTTCCGATCTTGATGTAGAAACGTTCGTCGGAGAACAAATCGTTAAAATAACCGGGGACATTAATGAGTTTCGTGGGAAAGCGCAGTTGAGAATTAAGTCGATTCGGTTAGCGCAACCGACAGATGGTGTGCAAGTTTCCGACTTTTTACAACGGGCGCCGGTTGATCAAGAACAGTTACAACAGCACATTACGGAAGCGATTTTTGAAATGAAAAATCCAAACGTTCAACGAATCGTGCGAGCTTTCGTTCAAAAGTACAGTGAAGAATTGTTTACATATCCAGCTGCATCAAGCAATCATCACGCGTACGTATCTGGACTAGCGCACCATATCGTGACGATGTTACAAATCGCGCGTCAGCTTTGTGACATTTATCCGAGCATAAATAAAGATTTACTTTATGCAGGTGTCATTTTACACGATATTGGTAAAGTACACGAATTATCAGGAGTAGTCTCCACGTCGTATACGGTAGAAGGGACGTTACTCGGGCATATTTCTATTATGGTAAGTGAAATTAAAGAGGTCGCAAATGAGCTCGGAATCGATGGGGAAGAAGTGATCGCTTTACAACATATCGTATTAAGTCACCACGGAAAAGCCGAATGGGGTAGTCCGAAACCACCACTCATTAAAGAGGCAGAAATTTTGCATTTGATCGATTTAATCGATGCGAAAATGAATATGTTTGACCGTGCGATGCAACAGACGGCACCAGGTGAATTTACGGAACGACTATTTCCGTTTGAAAACCGTTCATTTTATAAACCGACATTTGACGTGTAAAGCTATTCGTTCTATGAAAACTAATTCGCCTTTTCAAAACTTGTTCGCATCATTTCCCTTTTTTGAACATACAATGTGATAGCGAGAAAAGTTTTCTTAAGGGAGGCGAATACCATTGCTCGAATCGGTTCCAATTTGGGTCTACATTGTCTGTTTTTTCATCGTTTTTTCTGGTTACTCTGCATTTCGTGCTTGGCGGGCGGAAAAAAGATTAGAACAGCAATATATTGAACGCGAAGGGGAAATATATATGGAACGAATTCGCCAAGAAAAAAAGCGTCGTGAACATCAAACAAGTTAAAAAAACAGACGATTGCATTTTAGCATCGTCTGTTTTCGTTCGTTTTAGCCAACTGCTTCAGGCTCTTTAAATAAATCTTTAAATTCATCGATTTTGACATCGATTTCCGCTTCATCTAAAAGACGTTTCATTTTTTCCATTATTTCTTGCTCGTCAATTTTGCTAGAAATAATCGCGCGACGAATATTTTCTTCTTCTTCTTCGAATGTTCCAATGTCTTCACTTACGTCGTTTTTGTCGGTAATTTTAATAATGTAAATACCGTCATCTGTTTCGATTGGATCACTAACTACATCTAGGTCAATTGAATAAGCGACATCTTCGTATTCAATCGGCATGGAGCCGGCAGACATCATACCTATTTCACCGCCAGATTCTGCAGAAAATTGGTCGGCAGAATATTCTTTGGCAACGTCCGCAAAGTCTTCCCCATCATTTAACTTCTTTTTCACTTCTTTCGCCGTTTCTTCATCGAATACTAAAATGTGGTGCGCTTCAAGTTCTGTTTGCATACGTTCGTAATACGTATCCATTTCTTCGTCCGTTACTTCAATATCTTCTGTAAAAGCAGCTTCTTGTAATAAGTCACGTTTAATGTCGTTTTTCACATCTTCTTCCGTTAAACCTTGCATTTCCATAAGCTCATCGAAATTATCGCCAACTTGTTCTTTTAATTCGTTGAACTGTTTGTCAATTTCTTCATCAGAAACTTCGTACTTATCTTCTAATATTTTGAATGTGACAAGTTCTTGCAAGACGCTGTCACCGTTTCGTTCTTTTAATGCATCGTAAAACTCTTCTTTCGTTATATCTCCAGACTTTGTTTTTACGACGATGTCTGGATCACCTTTCCCACCGCAAGCACTTAATGCGATTACACTTAGTGCTAGCGTAAAAAACAACAATATTTTTTTCAACATGAACACTCCTATCATTTAACCAACCGTTAACATTATGTGTGTAAAAAATGTCGTAGCGATAATTTCCCTTAGAAGAATATAATAAAACAAAATGCGAAAAATAGAAAATAAAATGAAATATAATCGATCTTTGATGAGCAAAGGAGTGTTAAGAGAAAAAGGAGGAGAGCCCTCCTTTATCATAACTATACTTCATTTTTACGTTCGTTCATCTTCTCTTCGAGCTCTTTAATGCTCGCTTCTATTTCTTCTAAATATTCGTGAATGTTTTCTTGATGTGGTTCGATTGCACTTTTCCACTCTTCGATCGATGTTTTCATTTCGTTCGTCAATTCGTTTATGAGCGCAACGCCTTCTTTCGACGTCTTTGCAATTTGATCTTTTAAACGTATTCCATCACGAATAATATCGTCGACGACTTTTTTCCATTCGATACTCTGTTCTTTTACCCGTTCGCGTAAATCGCGTCCGGATGATGGCGTCGTAAGTAAAGCAGTCGCTGCACTAATCGTTCCACCGATTAAAAAACCTAATAAGAGCGATTTACTTTTTGACATGCTCTGTCTCTCCCTTCATTTCGCTTTCATCTTATAGTGCCTCTTTTATCGAATTAGCTAATTCTTGTAATTTCTCCGGCGTAAATTCGTCGTTTCGAGTTACCCATTTTAAATCGAAACCGTCCCCATCTTTGTAACGTGGTATGAGGTGAATATGTAAGTGAAAAACTGACTGTCCTGCTGGTGCTTCGTTATTGTTTAATAAGTTAATTCCAGCTGGATTAAACGCTTTTTTTATGGCGCTCGCAATTTTCGGTACCCGTTTAAACAGTTCACTAGCAACATCTTCAGGCGTATCGTAAATATCTTTCGTATGAACTTTTGGAATGATGAGCGTATGCCCTGTCGTTACTTGACTTATGTCCATGAACGCAAGCACATGTTCATCTTCATACACTTTAGCTGCTGGAATGTCTCCGGCAACGATTTTACAAAATAGGCAGTCATCATGCTTCATCTTACAACACTCCTACTCTATTTATTCTTGTACGTATTAGTCTAACATAAAGATGGAAACAAGTATATGAAGGTTATGTAACAAAGAGATGAAGTACATTTTACAACGAAAAGAACAACAGACTGTGCATAGCGGTATACACAGTCTGCGTTAAGAAGAAATGATGGAAACGACCGGATAATTTCGGGGACATGTTTTGGCAGCTTTTTGCCTT
>DATGRY010000132.1:0-6047 GCA_035303165.1 Pseudogracilibacillus sp. | reverse complement strand
TATGACGAACTAATCGAGCTATACAGCGACTACTTATCGAATAACAATGCCTTTAGTGAATATGAGGAAAATCTTGATATTGAAAATATGACGGATGTTAGGCATTCTTTCTTCTCCGTTATGTATGAGGGTAATACGATGGAAGTTAACATTATAGAAGATGATACGTTTGGTGATATGCGTATGGTTGACGTTACTCTTTATGACGATGATGTCCTTGATGAAATGTTAGATGATATGCAGGAGCAAATGGAGGAGGATTAATCGTTTACCGTATATCGCCCCTCGTTCCATGCATGCGGTAATCGTTAGCGACTCACTTTATTTAGTACTCGCTAAATTTTTAAATAACTTGAATGGTAAGCTTGAGCGGAAACCGAATAAACTTCGATTCCTCTTCTCCACACGAGGATACGATACAGTTTTAATAAACTAACATGCCAACTAAAAACGGGCTATCGCCGTGTGTAAACATAACGATAGCCCACTGGTTTCAAGGCTTTATGCTTTTAATAATGTATCAAACTGAATTCGTTTATGAATAAAATAGACGATAAAAATGGCAATGATCATCGTGAGTAGCTCACTTACCCCGAGGGTTAACCATAAAAACCCGAACCCTTCAGGTAAGCCGACGAATACTTTTAACATATATGCAATGATAAACATGTTAAACGAAAATACGACGGAGTTAATAAGCATCAGGGCTGTTTTATTCACGATAAAACAACCGATAACAATCGTAATCAGTAGTGAAATTGCTGTATGACCTACCCCGAAAATCAAATCCGCTTTCGTCGGTGAAAAAACTAAATTCGCAATAATGACACCTGTCACGATTCCGAAAAAGTAACGCCGATCAAAAACGATTAAATGGTTAAACATCTCCGATAACCGAAATTGGATATGTAAAAATCCAAACGGCGCCACAACGGCGGTGACGACAAAATATAACGCCGCGACAAGTGCATTAATGACAAGCAATCTTCCATTCATATTCAATTGTCCCCCTTAGTATTTTTAACGTTGGATGGTTTCGAACAACGTGTTACAGGCTAATCATAACAACCTTCGACGGTTCTAGCAAATGATATCAATTCTTTTTCCACGAAGTGGATTTTCCGCAGTCATAGAATGATTCTTTCCTTTCCCTATATCCTTAATCTTTCTATGACCATTACACTTCTTAATCCAATCTCTCAAAATATTCGTATCCGTAATCCTGAATTTTCCGACTACCCCCCCTTAAAGAATAAACATCAGTTTCATAATCTTTTATCGCAAATAATTTCGGACCTTTTAAAGTATCTGTCCCATGTTTTATATTCTCTCAGCTCATCTGTTTCATACTTATATAGTCAATTTTCAATCGAATTAGGGCACACATTATAAAAACAGCATGATTCACTTGAAGAACGAGAACTAAATTCAATAATATTCAGTATTTCAACTTTATCTTTTAAATAGAGACTTCTTTTATTCTACATTAAAAATTCCCCTATAGGTAATCAGGTTTCTTATTTAACCTGTCTACCTATAAGGGGAGCATATTACATCCGTTAAGTGGTTCATAATCAAATGATTGCAATCGCTTCATTATAAATGATATAAGTTTACATTTTTGCAAAACAATTTCGTCACATTACTTCTCTAACTTAAAAATTTAATTCCATAATTGGGCAAAGTAGATAATCAATATCTACAAACCTACCGAGTTTATGCTTGCGAAACTCTCAAGGTATTGACGATCCGTTACATTATAAACGATGAAATGCCTCAACTGGTAACACGAACACCGTCGCTCCACCGATCTCAAGTTCGCGCATATTGAAATAATCTTTACTTGCCCGCATAGGATACGACGTCGATGACCGCTTCACACGTTCTGAACAATGTACCTTAATAATATCAAGCGCCTTATCGACCTCATCCGTCTCGCAACCTATCATTATCGTCGTATTTCCACTTCGTAAAAATCCACCCGTCGAAGCTAGTTTTGTCGAACGAAAGCCTTTCTTACCAAGCTCCTTCGTTAAACGACTCGCATCATTATCTTGCACAATCGCTACAATAAGTTTCACTTTATGCTCACCTATCCTTGGTCAAAAGTAATTAAACTAAAAGAAAATGGGATCGTCAGAAGAAACCCTCTCCACTAACGCACTTATTATCCTCTTCTTATCTTTACCATATAAACGATTTAAAAATCAAATTTTAATCAATATTATTATACGAATATTACATCATATAATGACGTCAAAACTATAAATTCTTTTATTCAAATCGCAACGACTAGATCCTTTACATCAGTCTACCATGCGGTTAACAGCCATTGTCCTTTTTTAACCTTAAAAAAGATAATGAAAAGATTACTATACTACAATTTAAACAATGATCAACATAATCAAAATTTTATTAGTTAAAAAACGTAAGGGCTACGTTTCGTTTCTGAACATATGACGTTAACCTTTTCCAAATCAACTTTCTTTGCTAACATATGATGCAGAACAATTGAATCACTTGTGTCTACTAGGGGAGCCGAATTCGGCTGAGATAAATGTACATTTAGACCCTTTGAACCTGATCTGGTTAAGACCAGCGGAGGGAAGTAGATCGACAAATGAACAAAGTGTGCGAAGCTTAAAATCAAGTGCACATCCACATTTATTGAACATACTTCCTTCTACTAGTCTTTCAGAAAAAAAGATTAGAGGAGGAATTTTTTTATGCAATTTACAGATCAACTGAAAGAAGCGACGAGGGTGAGTTGGGAAAAAAGCTTAAATCACTCGTTCGTACAAGGAATCGTCAAAGGAGATTTACCACTAGAGAAGTTTAAATATTACATTTTACAAGACATTTATTACTTAAAACATTACGGGAAGGTGCATGCAATTGCGGCAAGCCAGGCGGATGACTTTGCAGTAACGGCGTTACTAGCAGATAAAGCAAAAAAACAGCCCAAGCAGAATTAACGGTTCATAACGAACATGCAAAGGCGTTAAACATTACGGCCGAAGATATGGAAAACTTTAAACCTCCCCGACGGCATACGGATATACGTCCCACTTATACCGTGCATCCATGCAAGGGCATCTTGCTCATACAGTGGCTACCATGTTACCGTGCCACTGGTTATATGCGGATATCGGGAAAAAGAACGAACATGCTGAACCGAAGGAAGAAATTTATCGCAACTGGATTAAAATGTATGCGAGCGATTGGTTTCAAGATTCGACGAATACGATGATTGACTTGTTAAACGACCTTGTAAAAGATATGAGCGAAATTGAAAAAGAAAAAGTAAAAGAGCAATTCATCGTCGCAAAAGAGTACAAATTACATTTCTGGGAAATGTCTTATACGTACGAAACGTGGCTGTCTCATCGTGAAGACGCAACATTATTATAATGTCCTTGGGGGATGAACATGAAACGATTCTTCATATATTTACTATCGTTGTGACCGATGTCCTTTGATCGTCGGGATCATTGGTTGTAGTAGTACCACTTCGGATAAAACTGCAACGGAATCTCATAATGAAAAACAATCGTTCTCACTCTTTCTCGATTGGACACCAAATACGAACCATACTGGAATTTATGTCGCAAAAGAAAAAGGTTATTACGATGAAGTCGGCATTGAACTAGATATACTGCTCCCGGGTGAAGTAAGTCCAGAACAGTTAGTTGCCACGAATCAAGGTGAATTCGCGATTAGCTTCCAGTCACACGTTACACAAGCTCGTGCCGAAGACATTCCGATCGTTTCGATCGGTGCGATCATTCAACACGAAACGAGCGGGTATGCTTCTCCCGTTGAAAAAGGAATTGAATCGCCAAAGGATTTTAACGGAAAAGTATACGGTGCATACGGCTCTTCACGAGAAGAGCCGATGCTTGAAGTCATCATGGAAAAAGACGGGGTCGAATTGGAAGATGTTGAAATTGTGCAACTCGGTAATACAGACTTTTTCATGGCGACAAAAAAAGATATCGACTTCGTCAGTATTTTTTACGCATGGACTGGAATTGAAGCAGAGATAAAAGGCGTTGACTTGAATTTCATTAAAAAATCAGCATATGCGGAACAGTTTGACACGTACTCCCCTGTCATCATAACGAGTGAGGCGATGATCGAAGAGCAAAGTGATGTCGTGCGGGCATTTATGGAAGCGACAGCGAAAGGATATACATTTGCGATGGAGCATCCGGAGGAAGCTGCTACAATGTTAATCAAGGCGGAGCCAGAGTTAGATCCGGAGCTCGTTACACGAAGTCAACTTTGGTTAGTTGACCATTATAAGGCGGATGCGGAACAATGGGGTATGCAAGAAGAAAAACGTTGGCAGACATTCGCGGACTTTATGTACGAAAATGGTATTATTGAACGACAAATCGATGCGAAAGAGGCTTTTACGAATGAATTTATTCCGTAGCCTAAAGGTGCAAGCGATGTTAAGACCAACGATTGCCATCCTTTTATTCATTTTATTTTGGGAAAGTACGACACGACTCTTTTCTATTGAGTCGTGGGTACTTCCCGCCCCCACTGTCATTATCGGTGAATTTATTTCTGTGTTTCACTCTTTTTTACCACACGTTGCATCGACAGTAAAACTCGTTTTGATCGGTTTTACGTGTGGGACAGTGCTCGGGCTTGCAACGGCAACGATTCTGTTTCATTTCAAACTCGTTCGTGAAACGATCTATCCGTTTTTAATTTTATCGCAAAACATTCCCATTATCGTTTTGGCCCCGCTTCTATTCATATGGTTCGGCTTAGGTGATACACCGAAAGTGATCATTATTGCGATGACATCCTTTTTCCCGATTACCATTGCGACATTAAGCGGATATGAACAGACGAATAAGCAACTCTTACATTACATGAAAATGATGGGTGCTACAAGACGACAAATGTTTACGAAATTAATTTTTCCGCACGCTTTACCGATGATCTTTTCTGGTATTAAAATTTCCGCGACATACAGTATGTTAACGGGGGTTGTCGCAGAGTGGCTCGGTGCACAAAAAGGAATCGGTGTATTTATGACGTTAGCGACATCCTCTTATCAAACGTCGCGCGTCTTCGTTGCGATTATCTTCACGATGGCATTAAGTTTAAGTTTTTTCGTATTGATCGTTATGATTGAACGTTTCGTCATTAAATGGGATAGGAAGGAAGTAAAATGAGTTTACAACTTGAACGTATTTCGTTCTCCTTTCAAGATAAACGAGTGTTACACGATGTATCTTTCGATGTAAATCGGGGTGAGTTCGTTGCAATTATCGGTCCATCAGGTAGTGGGAAAAGTACGTTATTACACGTCATCGGTGGGTTGTTAAATCCGGATTGTGGTGCAGTTTTCTTAAACGGAAAAGATGTGACAAATAAAACGGGAAACATTAGTTACATGCCACAAGAAGCATCGCTTTTTCCATGGCGAACGGTGCTTGAAAATACGTTACTTGGACAGGAGTTAACAGGCGAGGTACATAAAGAGCGTGCAAAGCAGTTATTAGAAAAGGCAAACCTTGGTCATGTAATGGATGCTTATCCATATGAGCTATCCGGGGGAATGAAACAACGTGTCGCTTTTATCCGCTCCCTACTTTGCCCACAGCCTATTATTTGTTTAGACGAACCTTTTTCCGCTTTAGATGCGTTTACACGGCTCGATATGCAAAAGTGGTTACTTAATATTTGGGAGGAACACGAACGATCTCTATTATTCGTCACGCACGATTTAGAGGAAGCGATCTTTTTAGCTGATAAAATTGTCGTTTTGTCGGCGAACCCTGCGACTGTTAAGAAAGTCGTGCACGTACCGTTTCAACGTCCACGTGATGAGCGTATATTACAAGAGGTACAGTTTTTTCAATTGAAACGAGACATCATGCAAATGATTGTACAACATACTTAAATGTATTTGCTTCACGAACGAATTTCGTGGAGCTTTTTTATTTGTATGTGATGCACGATTATCTAATGCGACTTTAATCTTGAAACGTGAGAAGAAACTAGTTTTATACAAAATACTTAAC
>DATGRY010000131.1:0-6159 GCA_035303165.1 Pseudogracilibacillus sp. | reverse complement strand
AAGTAAGCATGTATATTGTAGTGCATTGTCGATAGTGAACACGTAAGGCGAAGTATCGTACTTCGCCTTATTAATATTAAATATAACGTAATAATAAATCCAGAAATTAAAATAAATGACAAAATTATACAACATCATGTTGTTTATAGTATAAATGACCTAGACGGGATCATAGTAAAATAGTATCATATATGTACATTTGTTTCTCCTATTGAAGATTGGAATCATTTCAGAAACGGTGCAAGAAGTGATTATAATTCGAGAGGGAGATGCATGTGCTATATCGAATTAATCCTGCCACACAACTGTTAATGAAAGTAGACGATGGGAAATATCGCACGAAAATAATCGAACTAGATAACATCATTCACATTGATCAAGATCCGCTGGAAATAATCGATGAAAATTGCACGTCATCTGGAGCTTCACTCGAAGGGCGAAGTGCCACGGTACGGCGCATCTTAAATTCAAATACGAACTTACCAATTCCTGTACACGTACACGAAGGAGTATATTTATTCCCCACAATATCTACTAGTAACGATAATTGTATTTGGATTTCTTATTTTCATATCTTCAGTCATGAACCACTGGGCAACAAGTCATTAATTACTTTCCAAAATGGGCAGCAAATTATTGTTGACCTCTCATACAATCGATTGGACAAGCAAAAGAAACGTACGAGTGAAGTAATTGCGTATTTCTATCGCCTAGGTCACTTTCCAAATTACTGTTTCCGAAAAGAAAAACAACTACAATAAAGAAACTATATCGCATTTTTAAGCACTTTACGCATGGATGTGTAAAATCTATTATAAAGAATATAGAATATAAAAGCGATTTGCAAAGAACAAAAAAGTGCACTCGTTTTCTTTTCATTCATACATATACGGTGTATGATAGTAAAAGGAATTCTAATCTTTCGTAGGAGGTTACATCACATGCGTAAAGTGGTTTTTTTATGTACATTTTTAAGTATCCTTTTTATATTGCAAGCGTGTCAAGAAAGTACGGAAAGTGAAACAAATGAGGAACAACGAGCGACACCTGTTGAAGTAGCGAATGTGGAAACAGGTGATTTTATTGTGCATAAATCGGTGACAGGGCAAATTTTTCCGGAAAAGCAAGTTCCGGTTATGCTCGATCAGCCGGCGGAAGTAGCTGAAGTCCACGTAAAAAACGGTGACACTGTAAAAAAAGATGAGAAAATCGTTACGGTAAAAACTGCGATGGGAAATGTGTCGGTAAAAGCACCGAGCGATGGTGTCGTAGCGCAGTTGCAAACGAAAGAAGATGAAATGGTAACGAATGAAGAACCTCTTGCGTTCATCATTGATATCGATCACGTTGAAGTGATCGCACAAGTAACCCCACTTACGCGTGATTTATTAGAGGTAGATAAAGAATTGAACGTCGTCATTGCGAAAGAAAAATATAAAGCGAACGTGCAATCGATCGATACGTTGCCGAATGATACGGGCCAGTTTACCGTAACGTTACGTATCGATAACGAGGATGACGAGATCGCACTTGGTGAAATCGCTAAAATTTCCATTCCAGAAAAAAGAGTGAAAAAAGCGACGATCGTGCCGACTGAGGCGATCGTAACGGAAAGTGATATGGCGTATATATACGTCGTAGACGGTGAGGAAGCGAAAAAAATCGAAGTAGAAGTCGTCGAAACGCAGTCGGATAAAACGGCGATTGAAGCAGATGTAGAGAAAGGCGTAGAAGTAATCGTCAATGGGCAATTTACGTTAACGGACGGGTCCGAAATCGAAGTCGTAAAGGTAGGGAATGAATCGTGAAACTAGTCTCATTATCAGTACGACGACCAGTTGGGGTCATAATGATCGTCCTTGCAATTATTGCACTCGGAATCGTCTCCGTTCGTAATTTAGCGGTCGATTTATTTCCGAAAATTGATTTACCGATTGCAGTCGTTGCAACGACGTATGAAGATGCAGCACCAGAAGAAGTAGAAAACTTAGTATCGAAACCGTTAGAAAATGCGATTAGTTCTGTTGAAGGAATCGATCAAATTCAGACGCAATCGCAGCCGGATGCTTCGCTCGTCCTTATGATGTTTAAAAACGGGGTTGACTTAGACCAAGCGTTACTAGAGGTGCGCGAGCGTGTTGATCGGGTGAAAGATTTCTTACCAGAACGTACTGGTAGCCCGAACATTATGCGGTTTAGTCCAGATCAACTTCCAGTCGTTTGGGTTAGTTTAACGGGGAAAGATGCCAATGTGTTAACAGAAATTGCAAACGATGAAGTGGTGCCGTATTTTGAACGGCAAGAAGGTGTTGCATCTGTCACCGTCGAAGGAGAAAAGACGCGCGAAATTCAAATTGTGTTGAATGAAGATCGACTTGAACAACATCGTGTGCAAACGCAAGAAGTGATGCAAGCGATCAGTAGTACGAACAAAGCGTCTTCTGTCGGTTCGGTTGAAAAAGGGACGCAAGATTTACAAGTACGGATTACTGGTGAGTTTGAGTCGATTGCAGATATTAAAGAAACGGTCGTGCACGCGGAAAGTGGCGCCGTTGTCGAAGTGCAAGATGTTGCGGAAGTATTAGATACGTATAAAAAAGATAGTGGCGTGACACTCATCAATGGAGAGCCGTCTGTCGTTTTGTCCGTCTTGAAAAAATCTGACGCTAATACGGTTGAAGTGGCAAATAATATTCGCAATAATTTAGCAAAGATTGAGGCAGATATTCCGTCGGACGTCGAATTAAACGTCGTGATCGATACGTCGGAATTTATTCAAGAAGCGGTCGACTCTGTCATTCAAAACATTTTAATCGGTGGTGCGATTTCTGTTTTCGTCTTACTACTATTTTTAAAAAGTATTCGCGCGACGATCGTAATTGGTTTGTCGATTCCGATTGCGATTATTTCTACGTTTGCGCTCATGTACTTTACAGGTGAGACGTTAAACATTTTAACGTTAGGTGGGCTGGCGCTCGGAATTGGGATGATGGTTGATAGCTCGATCGTTATTTTAGAAAATATTTTTTCATATCGCCAGCGGGGATATAGCCTTTTCGATTCGGCGACAAAAGGGGCTGCGGAATTAACGCCAGCTGTTATTGCGTCAACGACGACGACGTTAGTCGTATTTTTACCGATCGTCTATGTCGAAGGGATTGCATCCGATTTATTTACGCCCCTTGCGCTTACGGTGTCGTTCTCGTTACTTGCATCGTTAATTGTGGCGATTACACTCGTGCCGATGTTATCTTCGAAACTATTATCGAAAGCGATGGAAGATGGCCGGCGTTATTGGTTTGATGCACTGTTAGGTAAAGTGAATCATTTTTATACGACTGCGTTGCGCGGCGTGTTACGATTTCGGAAGACAACCGTTTTTGCGACAATTTTATTAATTGTCGGTAGTATCGCTTTAACACCGTTTATTGGAGCAGAGTTCATGCCGGCAGGCGACCAAGGGCAAGTAGAAATTCGTGTAGAAACACGCCCAGGAAGTAGTTTGGAGTTTACAGAAAGTGTCGTCGATGAAGTAAACAACATTCTAACTGAATACGAGGACAAAATGGATGTTAATTACGTAAATATTGGTAGTGGGGATTTTTCAGGCATGTCGTCAAGTGCGAACGTTGCATCGTTCATTATGCAGCTCGTCCCGGCATCCGAACGGGATATGACGACGACAGAGTTCGTCCACGAGCTAGATGAACAATTCCAAAAAATTCCTGGGGCAGAAATTGTCGTGACTGAATCTGAAGCGAATATTGGCATGGGTGATCCGATTCAAATTCAGTTGAACGGCCCAGAGCATGACGTGTTACGTGATTTATCGGATCGCGTTGCCGAGGAAATTGGTGAGATCGATGGTGTCTTTAACCCAGAGTCGGGATCAGGACTTGGTGCACCGCAACTGCAAATCGATGTCGATCATGACGTTGCAGCGGCACACGGATTGACAGCGGAAATGATCCAACAACAAATCGAAATGGCCTTTATCGGGCAAGTCGTTTCTGTCTATCGTGAAGAGGGTCGCGAATTAGATGTGACGTTAACGTATCCTGAGGAGTCGCGCCAGACGATTGCGGATTTAGAAGATATGAAAGTCGCTACACCACGAGGAGCGAAAGTTCCGCTCATCGAGTTAGCGACGTTTATTGAAACGGATGGCCCCGTCACACTTGTTCGTCAAAATCAACAAGCACAAATGGATGTGACGAGTGAAGTGTCTGGTCGTGATCTGAGCGGTGTCGTACGCGACATTGAAGCACATTTAGATGCGATGAACTTGCCTGAGGGATATAGTTATTCGATCGGTGGGCAAGCAGAAGATATGGCCGAATCGTTTCAAGATTTAACGTTGGCACTCATATTTTCAATCTTTTTAGTCTACGCTGTTATGGCCGTGCAGTTTGAAAACTTTTTATTCCCGTTCATCATTATGTTTTCGATGCCAGCGACTGTGATCGGCGTCGTGCTCGGCTTACTCGTGACGAACTTAGCGTTTAGTATTCCGGTCTTTATCGGGATTATTATGCTTGCCGGAATCGTCGTGAACAACTCGATCGTTCTTGTCGACTATATTAATATTTTACGACGGCGTGGGATGGAGCGCCATGAGGCGATTATCGAAGCGGGGCGTAACCGACTTCGTCCGATCTTAATGACGACGTTAACGACGGTACTCGGTATGGTGCCGCTCGGGCTTGCGCTCGGTGAGGGTGCAGAGATGCAACAACCGTTAGCGGTAACGATTATATTCGGTTTATCCGTCTCGAGCATCTTCACATTGTTGCTCATTCCAGTCGTGTATACGTATTTTGATGATTTGACGCGTAAGTTGTTGCGCCGTGAAAGCAATTTATAGTACTGTTTGCTTACGATCAACTATGTTAAAGCGTCATTCTTTACCGGCGAGGAGCCGTGCTGAACTTCGGTTTAGCACGGTTTTTTAATTGTTCTGTTATGTGAGGGAGTGCGTCCGTTTTTCCGTCGTATTGCGTATGTGCCTTTAGATGGGCGTGCGGTTTTGGCGTTCGCCCCGCTTCGTATGCTGTTTTTTGCTCTTTGCGTTAAGGTTCTGTTTGTATGTTTAACGTGAGTGTTACCTTGCGTCAAGGTCGTCCCGCATAGTTAGGCGTTAGGGCTTCTTACGTTAAAAAGGTGCTTCATCCTTTAACGGTAGGTCCGCTTCGCGTTAAGTCCACTTTGCTAACGTTAACGTAATAATTTCTCGCGTTAAAACTGTCGTGTCCCCCTTAACGTGAAAGTTTCTTGCGTTTACTTTGTGCCGTGAAATTTAACGTAAGCACCCTCTCGCGTTAAGGCTACAACGCTAACTTTAACGCAGGCGCGCCTTACGTTAAGTACTTCGGGGACAGTTTAACGTGAGTCAGAATAAAACGCGTAATCTTCGCAGTTTTCTTATAGAAAACTGTATGGCACCCTCGCGAATGCTCTCGCCCGAGCAAATGAATAGTCTCATCGAATGGAAAACTGCCGAAAGGCATTCAACTACTTTCGGTTCCATCCTAAGCGCAACTGCCGTCCTATTTGTTCCATCTACAAAGTTTACAACCCAAACTCGCCTAACTTTTTCACCCACTTTTCCACTAACGGTACATGAATCGCCTCACGTTCAAAGAAAATCGTTATCGTTCCGCAATCATTTTCGATAACGATGTCGTTAATCGCACGCTCACTCCGAAGTGCATCTAGTAGATGTAAAAACTCATGCTTATACGTATGCCAAGAGCGAATATGAATCGTCACATAATCGTTCTCTTGTCGCAACAGATCGACACCATATTTCGCTTTTAATGCGAAGAGTTGCAATTTTAGTCGTGTCGGAAACATTTCCCGTCCTCCCCTAAACGAACTACGCGCAAATAGATGCGTATACAGTAAACGTATGCAAAAGCGAAAATTTAGTGTCTCTACACTCCCATGATTAGAAAGTGTAGTTGATGGAAGTTTCCTAACGGAAACTTTATTTTATTTAGTGATCGTTACGAGGAGGCTCTTTATCGCATTACGCTACTACATATTAGTAGCTAGCACTTGCACCTTTACGTTACTAGCAGTAGCTTCCAGCGCTCATTCGAGTATATGCAACGGACTTCGGTGCAAGCCAAATTCATGCAACACCTTCCAACGACTACG
>DATGRY010000130.1:0-9401 GCA_035303165.1 Pseudogracilibacillus sp. | reverse complement strand
AAGTGAGTTTAAAAATCAATTAATCGATGAAGCATTAACCACATTTGGTATCGACAGATCATTAAGCAACAAAGGTACGCCATATGACAATGCAGTCGCTGAAGCAACCTTTAAATCAATTAAAACAGAGTTCGTTAATGGTGTAGTTTTCTCTAGTCAGGAGGAGCTGGAACTTGAGCTGTTTGATTATGTCAATTGGTTTAACAACATTCGTATTCATGAGTCACTAGACTATTTAACGCCAAGAGAGTACAAGCTACAGCATCAGTTAGAGCAGAGTGCAGTCTAACTTCAATGCGCCCACTTTACTTGGAGAGGCGGGCGTGATAGCCTCCTTTGGCAAGCCAGCGTGGGTTTTTAATTAGCTGGCTTCCTGGCAATCGAATCACGCCCGCAGAGGCTCCATGTCAAGTGAAAAACTGTACGCACTATTTTCAACTAAGTGCTAGAATTTTGGAAAATTAAAAGCTTATATGTTCCTTAAAAAATTGTTCAGTTTAGTGTTGACATACCATCCTTCGACGTCGGTGTATAGAGTGCCAGAAAGCATACGTACGTGAGAGTAGGTGCTTTTCCGGTTAAATTTGCGGATTATTGTTATGTGAGGATTTCCTTGCATTAACGTTGTGCGCGTAAGTTTGTCGTGAGGTGTTGTTCCGTTAATGTTTCGTGCGTGAGTGTAACGTGAGGGTGATGTTGCGTTAAGGTTGTGTGCGTGAGTGTAACGCGAAATGTTGTTGCGTTAATGTTGTAAGTGTATGTTTAACGTAAGGTGCTCTTCCGTTAAAGTTTCGAGTTTCTGTTTTACGTGAGGGTGTTGCTGCGTGAATGGTGCGTGTGTAAGGTTAACGTGAGTCGCCCTTACGTTAAGATTGTGTGCCTCAGTTTGACGTAAGATATGCCTTGCGTTAAGGCTACAACACGACGTTTAACGCAAGACGATGAAAGGTGCTAAATACGTGTAAAACTTCCGCATTAACTACAAAAGGGTGTGATTCGAGAACTAATAAAAGGGCTATATGTTGAAGAGCTAACGTTTAAACTGGATCGTGCAACGTTAACCTTAATAAAAAAACTTTCCTAGTCATATGACTAGGAAAGTTTTCGTCGTTGTTATACTGTTTTAATCGTTTCGGTTGAGTCAGTTTTGAGTCCTTTTTTCCCTAGGAAGCGGACGAGATCGCCACAGCGAGTGGAATAACCAATTTCGTTATCATACCAAGAAACCACTTTAACGAGGTTATCGTCTAATACCATTGTTGAAAGCCCGTCTACGATTGAAGAGTAAGGGGAGCCGACAATATCGCTAGAGACGATCGGTTGTTCCGTATAGTGTAAGATACCATGTAGAGTAGAGTTAGCTGCTTGTTTAAACGCATCGTTAATTTCTTTTTCGGTGGCGTTTTTATCTAATTCGACGACTAAGTCTACAATGGAGCCATCAGGAATAGGAACGCGCATCGCCATCCCATTTAATTTACCGTCTAATTGTGGGAGCACTTTACTTACTGCTTTTGCTGCTCCTGTTGTCGTTGGGATTATATTTTCCGCGGCCGCCCGAGCACGACGGTAATCGGAATGTGGTAAGTCGAGAATACGTTGATCATTCGTATAAGCGTGTACAGTCGTCATGAGTCCACGACGAATACCGAACGTTTCGTCTAACACTTTTGCCAGAGGTGCAATACAGTTTGTCGTACATGATGCGTTCGAAATAATGTCGTGTTTTTTCGGATCGTATGCATCTTCATTTACACCTAAGACGATGGTGAAATCTTCATTTTTCGCTGGAGCGGAAATGATTACTTTTTTTGCACCTGCCTTTAAGTGTTTTTGCGCATCTTCTCGGTTTGTAAACAATCCAGTCGATTCAATAACGATATCGACACCGCGCTTTTTCCAATTAATTGACGCGGGATCGCGTTCGCTAGAGACGAACACTTTTTTGCCATTGACGATGATTGCCTCTTCTTCGGCATGCACGTCAGCGTTCAATTTACCGTGTACGGAATCGTATTTTAATAAATACGCTAACATATTCGTATCGGTTAAATCGTTAATAGCGACGATTTCAACGTCCTCAAAATGCATCATCTGTCTAAAAATGTTCCGACCAATTCTTCCAAAACCGTTAATTCCTACTTTTAAAGTCATAAAAATATCCCTACCTTCATTTATTTTCTTTATTGTTTCGTAGCTAGTATTTCTGTGGCGGCAGCTTCATCTGTAATAAGAATATCGCTTTTTCCACGTTTGAAATACGATGTAATGGCTTTTGCTTTGGACTTTCCACCAGCTACGGTAATAACGTTCGTTTTTTCCGTTAAATCTTCTAATTGAATGCCGAAGGTACGAACTTTATGAACGATTTGTCCGTTGGCATCGAAGTAGTAACCGAACGCTTCACTTACAGCTTTATCCTTTTTTAACTTTTTTAATACTTCGTCGTCTGTCTTACGTCGTTTCGCCATCGTTAGTGCATCCCCAATACCGTGTAGAACGATATCAGCCTGTTGAATTTTTTGTAACGTTTCATTTAATGACTCTTCTTCCAAAAGAGATTGATAGAGTGCTTCGCTTAGTGGATCTGGCACGTGAAGCAAGTTGTAATAACCTTTTTCCGCATGGGCCATTTTCGCAACGATCGTATTCGCTTGATTTTCCACCCGTTCACCGAGGCCACCACGAGCTGGTACGAACAAACAATGGTAATTACTAAAAGGGACCATCGCATCGGCAACAGCTGCCATCGTTGTTCCTCCGGTTACGGCAATCGTTACGTCGCAGTCGATCATTCGTTTTAAATATTGGACAGTTTCGCGGCCGAGAGCATGTTTGATAAATTCATTTGTATCGGAGTTCCCTGGTACGACGATTACTTTCTGTACGTTTAGTATTTGTTTCAATTTTTCCTCGATTGCTGTAATACCAGTAAGTTCATTTTGAAATTCGAGTAAGTCGCGCAACACGTCCTTGCCTCGTTCGGTTATGACGACCCCTTTCGTCGTCGGCTCAATGAGTTGTAAACTTTGTAAGTATTCGATTTCGTTGCGGACGTACCGTTCAGCGAAACCAGTCTGTTCGACGATACCGCGCCGACCGATCGGTGCGAATAAGGACACTGTAAATAGTAGCTCGTACCGTCGTTGCATTTGTTCTAATAGATCGGGGTACAGTTTCAATTGATCATTAATTACTTGTTTCATCGTTTCAACCGCCTTCATGAAAACTTCAACGGACGCTTGTATGAATAAACTCTCACTTAGAGGGGCGTTTACGTCCAACAGGAACAATATCGTCCCGATTATTGAATAATAACTAATTATATAATATGTCTTTTTGTGTAAAATTGCAACTTTTATTCCCATGAATTAGACAACTTTCATAGTAGCTTTTCATTCATTACTTCGATTGAAGATTTACGCGGTGAGAAAATTGCGTTTGAAGAAAGGCCGACACGAGAGTTACTTTTACAACAGGCGTTAAGTGAAGTTGGCATGATGTTAGATGATATCGAAGCGGTATTTATGCCGGCAGCACAAGCGGTCTTAGCGATGATTTCTGAAGATGTAGAAGTTGCGGTGACGGATACACCTTACATTAACGAAGTGCTCGATCGTAAAGAAGCGGATGGATTTCATTTATTGTATACAGGAAAAGAATCACCTGGGTTAATTAGTGACCTCGTCGTGGCGAAAGCGTCATATTTCGGGGGAAATTCAGAAATAAAAGAGCAATTACGTGCAATGTGGGAAGAGGCTTTACAGTATTGGCACGATAATGAAGAAGCGGGAAATACTTTTTGCGATTTTTGCAAAACGGTAGAGGATCAACCATAAAATAAGAAACACTAAAGCAAGTTTTGTCAATCCTATGGAGGATAAGCCGTGAAATCAGAAACAGAAACGAAGAAATACGCGATAGTGTAGAGGATCATCCACGAAATAGGAAACACTTTTTGTGATTTTTGCAAAACTGTAGGGATAAACCTGTATGTTGAGAAACGTTTGGGCTCCTGTCTACGGGATATATAAGTAATCGAGCGAGACGTGAAAAACTAGCTATTTGTACATTGCAAGGAGGAAATAATGAATGCGATTCGTTTACGTGCCGAAAAGGTTACGAAAGAGTTTGCGAACAACCAAGGTGGGAAAGTTACCGCATTAGACGGTCTCGACTTACATATTACAAAAGGAGAGTTTATTTCGCTTTTAGGTCCATCTAGATGTGGGAAGTTGACATTTTTAAGGTTAGTGGCGGGTTTGGAAGAGCGAACGTCCAGTGTCCTGGAGTTAGATGAAAAGTCGATTACGAATGCGGGACGTGATCGTAAAGTCGTTTTCTGACAGTATAGTTTATACGTTTGGGAAAATGTAGTGCTTGCGCTAAAGAAGATAAGTCCGTTTATAAGACGGAAGTGATAGAGTTAGTGTAACACTTTCGTCCACTCAATGTTCGCAAAAACGCCGCATACTAGTAAAAAACATCGCCACCTTTATTATAGACTCCTCAAACATACTACCCGTCCATCTCTCCAATAAAATATTTTCCGTTCTACCGTTCAATAAAATACGTCCCCTTATAAAACTTTGCATAAAAAAAGAGGACCAAGCACGTTTGTTTATACTTGATCCTTTAAATTTTTATAAATTATCTGTTATTCTTCTTGTTTCGTTTGCTGGAAACAAACGATCATAAAAATGGCGGCGGCGACTGTCCAAATAAACAACCATAGTACGTTGATCATCCTATCTGAAAGTGTGCCATCGATTAACAGGGTGAGTGGTAAGTATGATGCAACAGTTTCAACAACTTCGTAATCGTTAGCTAAAATTAATTGTATAAAAGGTGAAAATCCGAAAATAATTAAAATTGGTAAGGAATACGCTGTCGTCATCCCGACGGTTTGGACGAATAAACCGACACCGATTCCAAGAAATAAGAAAAAGAGAAAGAGTAAAAATAAGCTACTCACACTGAAGAACGTTAATTCAGGTGCTGCACCCATAATGAAAAATGCGATTAGAAGAGTCACAATCGTAAAGAAAGTCACCACAATACTCTTTCCGATTAATAAGTCAATAAAACTAGCAGGTGATAAAATTAATCCTTGCAACGTTTCTTTTTCATGCTCCTCTGCCATTAAAATCATCATGGCATTCGCTGTTACGGTTGCAAACGTAATGCCAACAATAATGAAGAGTGGAAAGGAAATAGATTCTATATTATCAAATGTCGAGAGACGAGCATACATAAATGCAAGAATGATAGATGTAAACGGTAAAAAGTATAACATTGGATTTTTCATAAATTCTTTTACGTCTTTTTCTACGATCGCATAAATTCGTTGAAAATTCATTGCATTAACTCCTTTCCAGTAACTTGTAAAAACACTTCCCCCAATGATGGTAAGTCTGTTTGCATCGTTTTAACGTTACGATCGGCAATGAAGCTAGCGATATGTTGCGCATTTTTCGGCTCATTGGCCATCGTGATCCACTTGCCATCAACTGTTTCGATATGAAAAACGTCTGCAGCATATTTGTGACGCAATTCATCTGGCTCGTTCAATTCGACGATTTTTCCTTCGTGTAAAAAGGCTACGCGGTGACAAAGCTCTGTCGCTTCCTCCATATCGTGTGTATTTAAAAAGATTGTCGTACCTTTTTCGTTCAATTTTCGTAAACCTTGATGAATATGTGCCCGGTTTCCTGGGTCAAGTGCAGAAGTAGGCTCATCTAAAAAGAGTATTTCCGGCTCGTGAATGAATGCTTTTGCGAGTAAGACTCGCTGTTTCATTCCTTTTGATAGTTTAGACACGCGTTTTTTCGCTTCTTTCTTTAGATTGATGAACTGCAAAACTTCATCGATCCTCCGTAACGGAGCATCGTACAATTTACAAAATAATTTCAAGTTATCATAAACTGTTAAACGTTCGTACAATGCGCTATTATCGGTTAGGACACCGATACGTGCTCGAAAGCTTGCTCGTTGAAACGCTCGTTCCTTCATTCCGAGTACTTCGATTTCACCTGCCGTTGAACGCAACTGCCCTGTGAGTAATTTAATCATCGTCGTTTTTCCCGCTCCACTTGGACCGAGCAAGCCGAATATTTCCCCACGATATATGTCCAGGTTAATTCCGTCTAAGGCGACTGTTTGTTTATATGACTTTTTTACATTTTTTAACGTAATGATTGCTTCCATTCGTCTATGTCCTCCTTCTGTATCGTTACATGTAATGTACCGCATAAATAAGAAGACCGCATTACGTTTTCATTGAATGGTACGTTGTAATGGCTGAAACGTATGAGAAAGCTACTAAACGGTAAAGCGTTTAATACAAATGGTATCTTTTTTCATATAAAAGTTCGCTCATTACGATCGAAACAACTCCGATACGATAATAAAACTGTAATGTTCTTTCACGAACGGCTGAAAAGCAAACACGCGCGCACGGTACGTACGAGTTTACAATAGACGGCGTACGTTCGAAAACTAACGGTATATCTGTTTCGTTGAAACACGCGCTCACATTCGACAAAAAAGGTAAATAAACGACTTTTCCCGAAAAATTTCCCGGGAAATGAATGCCGTTTAAGGTGAGTTGAAAATTGCTTGGATTTCTTTCACTTTAGCCCGTGATAAGGGGATCGTCGATTTGCTATTGTTGTTTAGGCGAAGGGAATATGTATTGCGGGACCACGTAATAATTTCCCGCACTTTTTGTAAATTGACGAGGTATGATCGGTGACAGCGGAAAAAACCGTACATCATTAGTTTTTCTTCAACTTCTGTTAATGTAGCGTCTAAGACGAATTCTTCTTTTTCTATGATGATCATCGATTTTCCATCGCGGCTTTCAATATAATCTATTTCTGTAGGGTCGAATAATACGACTTTGTCATCGAGTTTTGCTTGAATTTTAAATAAGTTGTCGATAATTGGCGCATCATAGCGGTGGTTTTCATCGTCTCTCTTTTCTTCGACAATTTCAACCTGTTTCCATCCGTCTTTTTTTAAGTGATACGTTTTTTCGGCTAAGAGTAAGGCTTGTTCTAAGTATGAAACGATAATTAGTACTGGTTTTTTCGCTCGTTTAAATGAATCGATCATTTCCATACAGACGTGAATCGTTTTGTCATCTATGCCGTGGGTCGGTTCTAACAGGACGGGATGCATAACGTTTGCCATGTAATATTTTGCATAACGAAGACGGCATAGCTCAGATGGCGAGCATTTCTTTACAGTT
This sequence comes from Pseudogracilibacillus sp., assembly GCA_035303165.1. GTDB lineage: Bacteria > Bacillota > Bacilli > Bacillales > Amphibacillaceae > Pseudogracilibacillus. The sequence continues at coordinate 2,149 of DATGRY010000130.1, read as the reverse complement.
TTTTCAAGAACATCTGATAGTTTAAAGCGAACGATTATTTCGGCTAATGGTTCGGAGCAAGAGAACCATTTGTAATAAAACTTCAAATTATCTTCGATTGTTAAACGCTCATATAAAGCGTCTCTTTCATGCCAAATAGCAATATGTTTGTTTTCGGTTATATATTGGACAAAGGCTTCGTGAAAGTTCGGATCGCAGTAGATAGCACAAACTTCTCCTTTCTCCACAATAAGTGAGAAAGGAGGAAGTGAATCGTCGTAATTGTCATTGTTTAACTGTAATTTTGTCATAAAAAATACCTCTTCCACCTTATTTTACGTTGCACGTTGCTCTTTTTTAAATACAGAAATGTAGACGACAGTTGCTAAAACGAGTAAAGTACCGAGTACTTGAAAATAACCGAACGGAATATGTAACCAAATAATCGAAGTGACGATTGCAGATAATGGTTCAAGAGTTGCAAGCAAGCTCGACTCCTGTGGCTTTAAATACGTTAAACTATGTAAATAGAGGAAAAATGCGATCATCGTTGAAAATATTATAATGAACAAAATCATGAGCCATGCGGAAAATGTCCAATTCGTCATATTAACTTTCCACGGCGGATGAATAAAGCTCATCATGATGCTTGCAAATAACATCGACCAACCGACAGTAATGAGGGAACCCCACTCGTTCATTAGTCGACTCGCATAGAGAGTGTAAAACGCAAGGGAGATGCCTGATAAAAGTCCCCAAATGACAGCAGTCAATGGAACGGTTAAGGCGCTAAATGATCCGTTTGTAAGTAGTAGAAACGTTCCGATAATCGTTCCGAAAACTGCAACGAATTCCCCGCGATGTAATCTATCTATTTTTGAGATGACAATGTACAATATAATGAAAATTGGTGCGGTATATTGTAGCATCGTAGCGATTGCGGCATTTCCTAAAGCGACAGATGCAAAAAATGTATATTGGACGGCGAGCATACCGAATAAACTAAATAGAATAAGTTGGATCATTGTATGCCGTGAGGCAAAAATAGCAAAGGTTCTTCGTCTGTCTTTGAAATATGCAATAGAGAGTAAAATAATACCAGAAATGAGCAAACGGACGGTGACGAGCCATTCGACTGAAATGGCGACTTGTTGGAATAAAAACTGTGACACTGTACCGCCAACTCCCCAAAGCACCGCAGCGACGATGACGAAAACGAAACCGATCCAGCGTGGTTCTTTCAGCATGATTACACCTTTCTTTTCATTATTTTAGATATAGATATCTTACTAGATCGTACCGTGAAGGGCAAGGTGAGAAAGAAGTAAAATGGTATAAAGACTTTGGTCGATAAGTTAGTTAGGTGATTCATGAAAACTTAATATGTAGCTTTATGTAACATGGTTTTTTAAAAAAACTGAGCAGACAAAATAAAAAGAACTGTTCGCAATTATCAAATAAGAACAGTTCTTCGCTTTGATTATAATGAATAAGACCGATAGTTACGGTGTTTTTACCCACGTATGCTCTGGTAAATAAAGAAAGCGTTCACCATTTTTAAAAAACACTTTAATAATACTCACTTCGGCCTCGACCCGTTCAATGCATTCCTCCGTATATTCATTTCGTTCATCAAGCGGAAGAGAGGCAACGTGCTTTTTATAAATAGTGTCGAACAAATCTTTTTGCCAGTCGGATAAACTCGGATATCCGTCTACATGTTCCATCGTAAATGAACGAAACATATTTAATACCTTTGCCATGTTATGATCTCGTACTCCTTTCTTTTTATATTTTCACGATAATTTTTCGTTTGATCGTGAATCAAAATTAACTGTTTTTATCGTTTAAAGAGTGAAAGATTCAAAAGGTTTCTTTCGCTATTCATTATTTCTATGTATATTTTGATTAGCTAGTTTCTTACTAGCTTTACATCATTAAATCATGTAATATTTACTGTATTTCTCTAGATGAAGGTTATCGTTCTCCTCTATGAACGATCTCTTACTCTTTAAAAAACTCATATGAGCTGAATGACATGTTCGTTTTTGTATATTTGACTGACGAGGTTGGCTCTATTACTAGTCTTACTCTTCTATATGTTCGCGAAAAAGTACACGAATGTTTCTCGCCAGCTGAAGTCCCTTCTGCAGTTTTTCACAAAAACGTC
>DATGRY010000129.1:0-12628 GCA_035303165.1 Pseudogracilibacillus sp. | reverse complement strand
CTTCATTACTTTATTGACGAGAGAAAAAATATCTTACCATAGACATCTTTTCGTCTCTTACAACGTACTGTTGTTCTTGTTCAGTTTTCAAAGAGCAAATGTGTTGTCGCTCAAAAACAGCGACTCTTATAATATAGCATGTCTTATTTAATTGCGCAACTAAAATATATTTTTACCATAACCTTACAGACAAATCAAAAAATTGATTTTAACTTATGTTTTCTCGTAGCTGAAAAACTAGAATTTTAACTTTGTAATTTCCTTATTACTCTATTTATTCTTTACATATATCTGTATTTGATAAGCGTCATCCGTATATGACTATTATTCATTTGCTATTCTCTTTTTTTTGCACGTATCTCACTATAAAAGAATTGAAGCTTACATATGAGTAATTTAGTACATCTATGTGCAAAAGCAACGTGTGGATGTTTTCTCATTTCTAATAGTAACGTATGGTTTCCATTCCATATTCATCTATTGTTTCGCTTATCGTATTTTTCAAAGTTGCTTTTCTATAAAGAACACTTTAACGAATGAACGGTGTACAATAAAAAATGGTTATTTGCCCTTTAGAATAGTCAAATAACCATTTTCCAAAGACTTCTATTTGTTTTCTATAACGATGTTACGTCCAGCACCAATTCCTGTAAAAAGACAAATGATTGAAGTAACGATAAGCATAACAAGTGGTGTAGTCCAATTTGTCGTAAGGTCGTATACACCGCCAAATAGAATTGGCCCTACTGCTGCAAGTAAGTAACCGACAGATTGTGGTATTCCAGACAATTCTGCCGCTTCATATCCGCTGCTAGTTCGTAAAGTAAAAAACATCATCACTAAACTAAATGCACTTCCTGCGCCAAGACCAATAATAATCGCAGACAACGGTATGAGTATACTACTTCCTTGTACTAATCCGAATAATCCAATGATATATAGTAACAGTGCAATTATACTTAATGAACGTTGACTTCCCATGTTCCCCGCAATAATTGGTGTAATAAATGTAAATATAATAAAAGAAAATTGCATGAGCGACAATGTCCAACCTGCCTTATAGGAATCTAGTTTTCAATTTTAAGTTATCTTTAATATGTCGATAAATTTTGCCTTAACTCCGTTACCGTTGTTCCATTAACCATTTTCGGTAAACTTTTTACGCCATGCCCGCCACATGAGAAAGGAAGCACACATCGTAACTAAGTTAGCAAAGAATAACGTCCAAATGCTCATTTGAAATCCACCGGTTATATCTCGTAAAAAACCGAATACTTCCGGTCCGATTAAAATGCCAGCATTTTCACCGATGATGACGATTGACATAGCGATTCCGATCGTTTCCGGTCGCACAGCTAACTTCGGAGCGGAAGCAAAAATAATCGTCGGAGTAACTCCACCGACCGCACCGATTAATGCAGCTGCAATATATAAAACTGCGTGACTGTCAAATAAAAAGAGAGGCCACGTTAAGGCGAGTAATAACGGTGGCAATACAAAGACAAATACGTTACCAGGAAAACGATCGAGCAGCACACCACCGTACAAGTTACTACCGATCATAAAGAATGAAATAATACTCGGAACGAGAGCCGCGTTTACGAGTGACATATTTGCGGATTCGACTAAATACGTCGACGCCCACGTATTAAACGAAAATAGCGCAAATGTAAATGAAGCAAACGCTAAAGCGACCGCCCAAATTTGTCCATTTTTCACTTCAAGTAATGGTGACGGCTTTTCTACGGTTGTACTTGCTTCTTCCTCGGCGTTTGTTCGCTCGCTATTTCGCGGAATTATTTTCCCGTAAAATAAAACGCTAATGAGCAAAATGATAATAATAATGACCCAATAGGTAGATATATTAAACGTAGAGACGATCGTCGGAGCAAACAGAAACATAATGAGACTTCCGAGTGGAATCCACGTCGACCATATTCCCATTGCGACACTCATTTTTTCTTGAGGTATAAATTTACCGATTGCAGACGGCGCGGCAACAGAAACTAGTCCGAAGCCGATCCCTTGGATAATACGTGCGATTAAAAGAATGATAAAATGCACAGCAAAAAAGTTCAAAACGACCCCGACAATTAACGTCAAAATCCCGTAAATACCGATTGCTCTTTCGCCAAATCGGTGGACGAAAAAACCACCGGACACTGCCGTTAAGAGCGTCGTTAATGCAAATAGCGCCATAAGAAGCGCTCCTGCTGCATACGTCGTATCATATTTTGCTTGTAAAATTGGTAAAATAGGAGGGATGGAAAACTGCACGAGCGTTGCAGTAACTCCGACAATAAATGCAGCCCACAAAATATTCCAATATTTTCTCTCCACACACATCTTCTCCTTTTCTCGATGAATCATGTTTGTACACTTTCGTTAACGTGTAAAAAACTCATTTCCCTCTTGTCTTTCGCATTCCTTAATAACTTTATTTCTTTTTAACATAAAAATTACCCGTCTCTTTCCCTACTATAACGCATGGTTGTGTAAGCGCATTCATTTCTTGTTAAAATTTTTTAGGAACAAACGTTACAAATGCTCAAATAGAACACATAATTATGAACTACATTATACAAGTATTTCATAGCGAATGACAATTAACTTGCTCATTACGTAAGCAACATTACGATGATCGCCTTTTAATATAAGTGTTACATGCTTGTCTTTTTTACGGACAAACACATATTTTGTCCAACATGCTCATACGCATAAAATAGTGGTAAAGAAATAACTGGAAAGGAGTGTGAATTAGTGCAGTTTTTTACTGTATGGAATTTTAGAAAAAATCGCCACGTTATTTTCATCGTTCTTTTAGTTTTTCTTATAGCACTATTCATCCTATTGCGTCCGGAACGATTTTTATTCTTCTTCTTTAAAGAGGAACACGTTGCTTTAACGAAAGGAAACGTCCACGAAAATAAGATCGCCTTAACGTTTAATATTAGTTGGGGAGATGAAAAAGTACATGACATTTTAGCGGCACTAGCAAATGAAAAGATACAAGCAACATTTTTCGTCAGTGGAGAATGGGCAGAGCGGCACCCACAAATTTTGGAAAAGATAACAGATGCAGATCACGAAATTGCGATGTTAGGATATCGTTATAAAAATTACGTTGAACAAGAAAAGGAACAAGTATTTAAAGATATCGTTTATGCGAAAGAAGTGTTTCGCAAATTAGGTTACGAAGACATTGAATATATTCGACCACCTCACGGGAAGTTCAATGAAGAAATCATTGAAATTGCGAATAATCAAGGATTAGAAGTAGTCTATTGGAGTGTAAATCCTCGTGATTTCGACAACGCAAGTAGTGAGAAAATCGCAAAAACAGTTGTAAAAGAAACGTCCGGTGGTGACATCATTTTGTTGCACGCATCGGACGCTGCACAACAGACAGCGGATGCGATTCAGACGTTTGTCCCAGCACTGAATAAAAAAGACTTATCATTCGTCACTATGAGCCAATTAAAAACAGCAGTCGACTCGGAGGAGAAATTACTCGAATAACAAAGTACCCCTAACACGATTACAATTTATCGTAGGGGTACGTCCATCTATACATCATGAAATAACAAAACAAACTATGATTTTTTCTTTTCACGCTTTGCTTCTTCTCTCGCTTGGCTTTCCTTCATTTTTTCCTCATAGCGTTTTAACCGTTCTTTCCGCCGTGCTTCTATTCGCTTTATATGTTCTTCGTCGCGCTTTGCCACTTCGTGTAAAGCGATAATTTGATAACCGTTCGCCGCAAGAACTGGCGTTAACATTAAAATGATATATTGCACATCAGCAGCTCGAAGAACGAGTGAAAGTTCGAGTGCTGTGATCACAATCATAAAGAACATCGTCGGAATAAATGCAGTGCGATTCGTCTGTTTCACTTTTATTCTTGCGATGATTATACTATAAACGATAATTACTACTGTCATTACAATATAAAATAAAAGCGATACTTCACCTTTACCTGCTCGATATGAAAAGTATATTAAATCAAAAATAGCAAACAAGATGAATAAAAACTGCACCGTTGGCCAAAAAGATCGGAAAAAACCTTGTCCGAATCGGTGAATAAATAAATATGCGAAAAATCCAGTCAAACTAACGACGGTGAAAACTAACGCTAAGCCGATAAAAAATAAGACGAGTCCAAGTAATTCAAATCCATCAAACGGACGTAGCACATTGCTATATTCCTGCCAATTGACGAAAAAGCTAGTAAAGAATCCGACGATTGCCCCGAGGAGCAACGTGCGCATAAACATATTTACGATCTTTCGACTATTCACAAATGATCCTCCTAAGAAAGTATCCGAACGTTATCCATTTCATATTTTAACATGAATAACACATTTTTTCTTGTAATGATACGTCTCTTCATTTGTGAAAACATTTTTGTTCGCTGTATAATATGTAAACTTTTTTCCATATTAAAAGTAACAAGATGAAACCGTACCGGAAATAATCGGGTAGAAGTGAGAGAATGTGGAATATAGCGAAAAGCGAATGGAGAGAAAAAGAAATGGCACGAACGTTGGCATATATATTAGTTGTATTCGTCGCTTTTTTCCTTAACGGCTGTGCAGGAAACGAACAAGCGAACAGAGAAACAGATTACGAACAAACGAAAAAAATGGTCGTCGATATTTTGCAAACGGATGAAGGAAAAAAAGTACTTCATGAATTAATCGTACAAGATGATATGAAAGAGCATTTAGTTATTGAATCTGACGTCGTGAAGCAGGCGATATCGGATACCCTAGCATCAGAAAAAAGTACAACAATGTGGCAAAAACTGTTTGAAGACCCGGAGTTTGTCACCGTCTTTATGGAGTCTATTGCGGAAGAACAAGCGAAGTTTCTTACCCTATTAATGAATGACGCCGCCTTTCAAAAGAAAGTATTAGAGATTATGCAAAATCCAGAAATATCACAGCAAACGTTAGCTGTTTTAAAAGGTCAGCAGTTTCGGGAACATTTAGAGAAAACGATCGAAGAAACGCTACAAACCCCAACCTTTCAAGCGAAAATCCAACAGTTACTTCTTGAAGCAGCTGAAAAGCAAAGTAAAAAAGAAGAGGAGGAAAGTGATAAACAAAAAGACGATGAAAAAGAACAAGATTCCGGGGAAGGAGAATCATCCTAAATAACTTGCGAAGAACATTTAAAAAAGCCGCCAACATTTTCTGTTGACAGCTTCATATGCTTACTCTTCTTCTAGTTGAGCAATTATTTTCGCAGCAATCCGACGATACTCTTGTCCGTTCGGATGATCTTCTTGATATACAGATGGGGCAAATATATCTTCTTCCTCATATGGCTGTTCTAACGGTAAGCGACCGATCACTTTCGTCTTTAACACTTCCGCTAATTTGTCACCACCGCCACGACCGAAGACGTATTCTTTTTCGCCTGTTACTTTACTTTCAAAATACGCCATGTTTTCAACGACACCTAAAATCGTATGATCTGTGCGTAATGCCATTTGTCCAGCGCGGGCTGCAACGAATGCCGCTGTCGGATGCGGTGTCGTTACGATAATTTCATTACACGATGGAAGTAGCTCGTGAACGTCTAGAGCGATATCGCCTGTTCCTGGCGGTAAGTCGAGCAACAAGTAGTCTAGTTCGCCCCATTCGACTTCCGTTAAGAAGTTATTTAACATTTTTCCGAGCATCGGACCACGCCATATAATCGGTGAATTATCTTCGACGAAAAACCCCATCGAAATAAGTTTAACACCGAAGCGTTCGACAGGAATAATCTTTTCATCGACGACTTGAGGACGATGCTCAACCCCCATCATGTCAGGTACGCTAAAACCGTAAATATCTGCATCAATAATACCAACTTTTTTACCGAGTCGAGCGAGTGCGATCGCAAGGTTGACCGTTACTGTCGATTTCCCGACGCCACCTTTTCCACTTGCTATGGCAACGAAATGCGGTTGGTTTTCCGCCGTCAAGATCGTCTCTTCTTCTTCCTCCGTTTGAAATTTGCGAATAACTTCTTCTGATAACTGTTCAAAACGAAGACCGACCGTACGCGCACCGTTTCGCTTTAAAATAGCGACGACTTCTTGTTGTAATTCCATTTGCTCTGCCGTATTTGGTTGTCCGATCGCTAGTTTTACACTAACGTGTTTTCTCTCTTCGCGAACCGTTACTTCAACGATTCCGCCTGTTTCTTCTAACGATGTATGTAAAAATGGATCTTTCACTGGATTTAACAGCTCAATGACTTCCTCTTTTGTGAGCATTATGATGACACCATCCCTTTACGTGTAAAAAGTATTTATGCAATTAATTTTAGTATAACACAAAATAAGCGAAACATAAGTGATATGAATCATCCACTCACAAACTGTTTGCGTATTAAAACGGCTATTTTTCTTCCTTTTCCTCCATTATATACCGAATCATTCCTTGATAAATACTTACCGCCATTTTTTCTTGGTATTGTTTATCTTTTAATAATTGTAATTCTACATCGTTTGATAAAAAGCCAATTTCAACGAGCGCTCCAGGTATTTCTGCATGTTTTAACAAGTACATATCTCGTTTTTCAAGCGGTTTCCGGGTCGTATTTTGTAAGTTACGAATAATTTCCGCTTGAATCATCGTCGCTAAATGTTTATTTTCGGGAAATCGGTCATAGTAAAACGTCTGTGCACCGGACCATCTACTCGATGGTAAGGAATTTAAATGGATGGAAACAAAAAAGTCGGCATCTTTCTCATGAATAAAAGCTAGACGATTTCGGATATCGGCTGCTTTTCGTCGTCCGATAAACTTTTCACCTGCAAGGTCTTTATCTTCTTCACGTGTTAAATAGACGACTGCCCCAGCTTGTTCAAGATAATCGCGCAGTCGCTTCGAAACGTCTAAGGCGATTACTTTCTCTTCTGTATTATCCTGCCCTTTTGCACCACCATCTCGACCACCGTGACCAGGATCGATGACGATCGTTTTGCCAGCAAGCGGTGTCGGAATTGTCTTCCATATAAGTTTGTCTTTCATAACGGGATACTGAATAAGTACGATTAATAACGCGACACCGAGTAACCAAAAAAATGCTTTCCACATCGTTCGCACGAGCACTCTCTCCTACTTAGTCCAATTACTTTAAATGTATGCGACGTGTAGGTGAATATGACAGCTCGTTTCATGCCATATTCATTAGTTAAAAGCTGTTTTTTTATGGTATAATGGATAAAAACTTCTTATCACTTCGTTGCACGTTCGTTATAGGTAAAAGGATGATGTTCATTGACGAGAAAATTGTGGTTTCAAATATGCGTGGCGATTATTTTTTCTTTACTTATTATTAAATTTGCCGTTGAAGTAAAGTGGATTTTTAAACCGTTACGTATCGTGTTAAAGACGATTTTTTTACCCGCGCTTATTGCAGGTGTTATCTTTTACATAACTGTTCCGTTTCAAACATTTTTAGAAAGGCGTAAAGTTCCCCGTTGGGGTAGCATTATCATAATCTTTTTAGTCTTAATTGCATTCGTTTGGGTAGCAATTGCAATCATTGGTCCTCCAATTACAGAACAAGTAAATAACTTAATTATTAATGCACCGATGATAGCGACAGAAGTGAACCAGTTTATAGTCCAACTTGTCCAACAAACGGGTAATTTACCAGATTGGGCGAAAGATTCTATTGAAAGTGCCACAGATTCGCTCAATGAATATACTGTGCAGTTCGGAAAATGGGTCGTTCAATTTGTCCAATCTGTCTTTCAAGGAACGATCGTCCTTGTCTTAGTTCCATTCTTTTTAGTTTTTATGTTAAAAGATCACGAAAAATTCGTGCCGTTTATTTTGCAGTTTTTTTCAGGTGAAGTGAAAGATTGGCTCGCAAAAACATTCAAAGATATCGATGAAGTGTTAAGCTTATATATTCGAGGTCAAATTTTAATTAGTTTTATTCTCGGTTTACTTTTGTTTATCGGATATTTAATTATCGGATTAAATTTTGCCTTATTACTTTCTGTATTTGCATTATTTATGAATATCATTCCGTTTATCGGGCCGTGGATCGCCTTTATCCCGGCGCTAATTATCGGATTATTCCAAGATCCGATGATGGTCGTTTGGGTGTCATTAACGACATTAATTGCCCAACAAATTGATTCGAATCTTATTACGCCGAACGTCATGGGTAAAACATTAAATATCCATCCGTTAACGATCATTACGATTTTACTTGCTGCAGGTAGTTTAGCAGGGTTCTTTGGTATTCTACTCGCCGTTCCTGGATATGCAGTCGGTAAAGCGATCTTAAGTAATATTCATGAACGACGTGAAGATATTCGAAAAACGTTAAATCGTTCCATATAATTTTCTTCACTATAAATAGAAAATGTTAGTGTATAAAACGGACGCTCGCTTCGATTATATGACTCTTATGATAAAACGAAAATAAACCCCGACATGATGGCACCATTATATCCATCCGTTCGGGGTATTCTCTTTAAAAACCTCTTATTCTTTTGCACCTTTCTAGTACTAGCACCGCGCTTACGAACAACTTTTAATCTGTAACGAGTCGTTTTATACGAACAAAGTGGGGTATTTCGTTTGAGCAACGAATTGGACAGTTCACAAATCGCATTTCACATGTGGGATCGTACACATGTAATAACGTTAGTCATTCTTTTAGCACTTTTCATCACGTTGTTTTCTTTCCGGCACGTTTTACGACCGTATCGGAACATCATTTATTTCGTCGTCGGCAGTTCCTTATTACTTAGTCGGCTAAGCCTCGACATTTGGTATGTCTTAACAGAAAGTTGGTCTGTTCAAACTTCACTGCCTCTTGAACTTTGTAGTATCGCTTCACTTTTAAGCGCAGTTATGTTGTTTACACGCAATACATTTCTCTTCGAAGTGTTGTTTTTCATCGCAATTAGTGGCTCGTTACAAGCACTCATTACACCGGAATTAGCTTTCGGCTTTCCACATTTTCGTTACGTACAGTTTTTCTTTGATCACTTTTTATTGTTTATCACACCTTTTTTGCTTATTTTATTTGAGGGGTATACGATTCAGTTTCGTTCGCTTATTAAAGCCTTTCTGTTTTTAAATGGGCTCGCTCTTTTTACTTTTATCATGAACGTTTTGTTCCGTGCAAACTATATGTTTTTAATGGATAAACCGAGCACGAGCAGCTTACTTGACTTGCTCGGTCCACATCCTTTTTACTTATTGATGTTAGAAGGAGTCGCATTGCTCATTTTTCTTTCGTTATACGGTTTGTATACTTTCTTTTGGGGGCGTTTTTCTACGTAACAGTAAACTGTATCAAATATTCACCTACATATGCGAGCACACTTTTAACGTGGTGCGTACGTTTCAAGTTGATCGAAAGGATAACTATATTCAATTTCCTCATCGAAAACGATGTAGTTTAAATAAACCATTAGTAATAAATAACGTTTCCCCGTTTCGGGATCACTTACAATAATATGGTCACGACCTGCCGCCTCGACGATGCCGCGAAACTCTTCGACATCCCCATCGAAAGACATAAAGACAGATGCCATTTTGCCACGGTTTAATCGTAAAATGTTCTCGATGTACGATTGCTCCATCGGCAATTGATCTAATTCCCCGCCGTTTACGATCCCATCGTTACTATTCATCGGTGGAATAGGCATATTTCCTTGCGGCGGCATCATCGGTTGTTGCGGTGGGATTGGTGGCACCATCCCTTTATACGCATACGGCGGACATTGCTCATACGGTTGATAATACACGATACAATCCTCCTTGTAGTTCCATTGCTTGCACTTTTTTAGGCAGTATTAAAACGTACTATATACGTCGGCACAATTAAATTCCGTTGGATGGTAGAAGCAATGTGCCTTATATCGACCTGCATTCCATTGATCAAACCATTGTGGTGGGCACGGACCGTCCGGGCGGAAAAACCACAATGCATACGATGCCGGATGATAGCGTCTACCCTCTATAACCTCCCTTGCTAGACGAATTTCATTTGGCCGTGCTCGCTGATAAAAATATCCTTTCTGTGTCGCTTCAAATCCACCAGGTGATTGAAATACCATTTCTCTAATCGAACGGATATCACGAAAATCTAAACAATCGCTACGTACGCGATTAACCCCAACATTTCCGACCATTAACATACCTAGCTCGCCTTCTCCCTCAGCCTCTGCTCGAATAAGTCGTGCTAACAGTTCGACGTCTTCTTCCGTCGCTGGAACAACAGCCAAATAGCTCACCTCCTACTTTTTATCCTATTATGAACGTGTATGTAGTGAAAGTTGTCTATCGTAAGTTTGATAAAACTACATAAAAAAAGCCTGCCGCCTCGGTTTAAAATGTACCCTTTGTCAAGGACATTTAAGTTTAAGACGGTGGCTTTCGTTTACGTTTATTATTTATTTAGCAGTGTAGTCATACTCTTTATTTATGCGCTTTTTAACGATTTTGTTGCAGTTTTCGGTTGGCGATTAACTAAATAAATACTGAGCCCAACGAGTATCATGCCGATAAACAATTTGACCGTTAACGCTTCTTTTAGAAAAATGACACTTATAACGACAGAGACGATTGGTACGAGAAACGTGGCCGCACTAACTTTACTCGCCTCTCCTTTATGAATAAGTGAATAGTAGATGAGAAACGCCGCTGGTACACCGAGTGTCGTGCCGTATGCAACAGCGGAAATGAGTGAAGTGTTCCAGACGACGGTTGTCCAATCTTCAAACAGAAGAGAACCGAACATTAAGATGATTCCACCTATCACATTTTGCATGGCGACGATCCAATATCCGTCTACTTCGCCGCTAATTTTTTTCACATATAGAACGCCGTATGCCCAGGCAATTCCAGTTAACAGTGCAAGTGTAATTCCGATGATCGAGAAATGTGTCGTTACGCCCTCCATACTTGCAACGATGATCCCGATAAAACCGAGTACTAAACCGAGAAGTTTTACGAATGATAAATGCTCATTTAAAAAATACCAAGCAAAAATACTTAAGACGATCGGTTGACAATAGACGAGTACGGAGAATAGACCACCTGGTAAATAATGCAATCCAATTGTCTGGAGTGCAAAAAAGAGGACAGCATTAAAGAGAGCGGATATCGTATATTTATACCAATGAGCACGCCAATGAATCGTTTTATATCGACGCCAAATGACGAGCGTGAGTAACATACCGCCGATCAGCGCACGTAACGCGGCGAAAAGAAGTGGCGGGATGAATGGAATTGCCACTTTATATATGGGCCAACTCGTCCCCCAAAGTAATATTAATAACGCCAGTAAAAATCGTGTGTTTGTTAAAATTCGCTTCAAAATTATTGTCCCCTTTAAGTTTTACAAATCCGTACTTTGAATAATTGCGATGTTGTTTGCTAGCAATAGTTATCATCATTCTACACTGTAACGATGCGAAAAGAAACGTTTTACTATGAGAGAATAACCGAAATAGAAAAGTATATTATAATACAGTCTTTTCTACGGAATAACAGTAGTGTAAGATGGAAAACTAACCGCTTATCATGACTAGTTCGTTTACTTATTCGTGTACCTTACACCCAAAGAGAAGTTGCAAACAATATGCCGAATGTAAGATGATGGATTGCCGCCCATTTCATCGCTTTTATTTCTGACGTTTTTGGCACTTTTTTTGTAAAAAGGGAAAGGACTTTTAGGCATGCTGGTAAAGCAAAAAACGTGCAAAGTGCAATTGGTGAGACGATTCGTAATAATATAAGAATGATGACTGTTAAATAAGTTGCTAAAAAGACGAGTGCTAGTAATTGAACTGAACGTCTTCGTCCGAGTAAAATTGCAAGTGTCATACGTACAGGGGCATCTTTTCCAATGTCGCGTATGTTGTTCGTTAACACCATTGTTATAATGAGAAATCCGAATGGAAAGGAAACGAGTATAATTTCTAGCGATACTTCATTCGTCTGTACGACGTACGCTAACGTTGGAACGACGATTCCAAGAAAAATAAAAGCAATGACTTCTCCGAGCGCTATTGCAGCAAATGGTCGGCGGCCACGTGTATATTTTATCCCCGCGAAAATACTAATCGCACCGATGATGAGCACGGAATAGTTACTTTCTTTCGCTAACCATAATCCATTTATTCCGGCAATGGTTACGAGAATGGTGACGACGATTGGAATAAGGTATATCGGAATTTTATCTGTTGTACCTACTTCACGACAATATTACCATTTAAACGATTCTTGTCCGTGATGAAAATCATCGTAATCATTTATTATGTTAATCGCTATTTGAATCATTAAGGCGGAAGCTAAATAGACGATAAACAAATCGAAACGAATGACACCTACGCTTGCTGCTAATCCAGTTCCGGCTAAAACTGATCTAACGGTACCAGATAGTGTCGGTAACCGAATAAGTTGTAACCACGTTCCTTTATAATAAAAGTCTGCTCGTCGACTGAACACGTGTTGTGCTTGTTTTATGTTCATCGTTTATCCCACCTCACATAGCTAGTTTTTTTCTAGTTATTAATCGATTGTTATTTGGCTTGTTTCTCACTTTGCTTGCGGCGATACTTGTTGTGTGCTCAAGTGTCGTTGCCCTTACAATT
>DATGRY010000128.1:0-3574 GCA_035303165.1 Pseudogracilibacillus sp. | reverse complement strand
AATATAAATCGACTATCGTTGCAACAACTTGCTTATCACGCCGAAAAGTTGCTTAAACTAGCGGACTTGAAACACGTACTTCACCGTGAAGAAATGTGCCCGCTTGGCATTTCAGTAAATGTTGCGATGATCGATAAAGTTGACGGTTTTATATTCGTAAAATGAGTCGCGCTCTCACCGCTAGGCGGACTATTAACCAGGAAAAATCTATTAATAGTCCGGGTAAGCTTGGTTTAACGGACTATTATGGAGGATAATCCGAAAGTTTGTCCGGCTAAACGCTCCTTAACGGACTAAATCTAATGAAAATGCGAAAAATTGTCCGCCTACGCCCGGGTTACCGGACTATTATGGTGGAAAATCCGAAAGTTTGTCCGGCTAAACGCTCCTTAACGGACTAAATCTAATGAAAATGCGAAAAATTGTCCGGGTAAGCTTGGGTTACCGGACTATTATGGAGGAAAATCCGAAAGTTTGTCCGGCTAAACGCTCCTTAACGGACTAAATCTAATGCAAGCACGAAGAGGAATCCGCCTACTCCTAATTTATCAGCACTTTATGATCGGCGTAAGTTTGTTTTTAGTTTCTTCCCCCTCATTTTCCTAATCAGATTTGTAGTCCTTTTATTTTTCCTAACCCTTTCTTTAAACGTTCTATTTATCATTTGATACAATAAGAAGTAAAGACAAATTATTAGGGAAACTTTATAGCGAAGTTCGTGCGATTCAAAAAGTAACGAGTTCATTCTATTCGTTAGCTCCTTGCGAGCTATTGAATGTTAAAGAGGTGAGCATACATGGGTACATTTATCGATAATTTTTTCAAACGTATTCAATATAAAGGCAATAACGATATCACTTTTGAGGATATCCGTATACTAATGAACTTATTTGCAAAACATGTTCCTTTCGAAAATGTCGATATTATTGAAAAAAAAGATGTAACGATCGATCAAACATATTTAGAGACAAAAATAATTGAAAAATTCCGAGGTGGTTTATGCTATGAGTTAAATCCGCTTTTTTACTACGTATTAAAAGAGCTCGGGTTTTACGTTTGGATGGTGTCAGGTACAGTAGGCAGTAGGGAAAGCCTACTGAAAGGAACACATATTGCAGTTATTTTACAAAAGAACGACGAAAGATATGTCATCGACGTCGGTTTCGGTTCGAATCTCGCTTTACAGCCACTCCCTTTTACGGGGGAGTTCGTCTCTTCTGTAACAGGTTCTTATCGCATTATTAAGAGCGACATGTATAGCGACGAGTACGTGTATGAAAAGTATGTGAACGATAAACGAGTTTCTAAGTATATATTTACGTTAGAACCGATCGACGAATCGCACATAAATCATGTGAAGGATTTGATTACGACCCATCCAAAATCGTCCTTTAACAAGTCCATTTTACTCGTAAAATTAACGGATGACGGTCATATGACTTTGACGGACGAAACTTTTACGACAGTTAAAAACGGCAACAAGCATAAAAGAGACATTAATTTTATGACGATGAAGCAACTTAGTTCCGACAAGTTCGGAATCTCATTAGACCATATAAAGCGACAAGATATGAATCGGTAAACTTCACTATGTAATTTTTGTAATATCCAAAAAGGTTCGTCGCATAAAGAAAGTTATCATGTACCTTTTACAACTAGTGGTAATTGCCATGCAACCATACTACTCACACCTACAGGCGCGGAATTTGTTTAAGTGAATATAAGCGAAGAAAACTTCATCCAACTCTCTAATAAACGAGGGAAACGGATGAAGTTTTTATATCTACTATTTATATACACCAACCTCTATTAAAAAGGATATTTATCAGCATAAGTAGTTTAAATAAATTATTTAATAAAACATTATTCTCGTCCTCCGTTAAGCAAGAAAAGCTTGTATTCGTGATGGGTTGCCCTCCCTTATTTTTTCGAGAAATATAGCGTAAAAATATGTTTTAAAATTGAAACGACAGATTGACATTCATCTTGTACGGAAATCGTCATTACCCACTTACCTCTATTCGCCCCACTTTGCGACCAAATAACATGCCCTTTCTACGCTGCCTACTATTGCCTACTAAAACGAGTAAGGCACCTATTGTTGCAGCTTTCTTATGACAAATATACCTTTCCTGTATAAAACATATAACCCCTTTATTATTGCAAACGAAACTGCAGTCATACTGTCTCTTTTATAAGCAACAAAACCATCATCTTTCATATTGTCGATGACAGCACATTTTACAGTGAAACAAAACTTTAGCTCTATTTATTTAAAAAATTCCCTTTTTACTCAGATGTAACCTTCGCTTGTTATGCTTTACATAATAAATACGTCAATAGAGGAGAGATTTTATGAAGCGATATTTGACAGTCTTGTTTACGATGTTATTATGCGGAAGTTTGATCGCCGCTTGTGGCTCTAACGATTCAGCAAACAATGACGAGGCAGCGACCGATGAAGCAGCAGAAACGAGCAACGATGAGGCAACGGCGGAAAACTCAAGTGGGGAAGCAAATGAAGCCCTCGCTACGGACATTCCTTTACGCGACCACGCCTATGATGAAGCCGACGAAGAAATTGAGGACTCCGACGAAAGAGAAAATAGCTACTCTAAACACGGTTCCAATCTAACGTTACCAGAAGACTTTCCGAGCGACTTTCCCATTGCCGACGGGATGACCGTAGATAGCGTTATAGTTGGAGAACCTGGTTCCGTTCATGGAGATTCCATAGAAATTTGGTTTAACGACGGCGGAAATTACGATGTCGAACAACTTTACGCCCTTTACGAAAGCTACGTTCAAAGCGACATCTTTGATGATTCGGAAACGAAAGACCATGACGGCTACATGACCGGATTAATGGCTTACGAAGGAATAATCGACAATGATTCTTATAATGTCGGTGTCCACCCAGAAGATGACTATAACGTCGTAACGATTAACATTCTATATGACTTTTATGAATAACAAACATGACAAACGACGGCTCATCTCATAACGAGCCGTCTCCCCTTTTTTTCTTTATAAAAACTGTAATGTCCCCACGCTTGGCGATCCTCGCACGTACCGCAAGTTCCCCTTTAACTGAACAATTCCTCAGACACATCGATCCAATCATCAATGGACAAACGTAACGTGCGGTCTAACTCTTGTTGCACGCGTCGTTCGTACCGATCGTGATCTGTTTCAATTCCGGATATGTAGTACGCATTGTTGTCGCTATCATATTTCCAAAGAGCACGAAAAACGACGTCTTTATTTTTACTTTTATATAGATGATAACTTGTTCCACTAATCGAATAAATGAAATCTTGAACGCCACTCATATCCAATGTCGTAAGTAAAAATAGATCTTCATCAACATATTCTTTTTGCTCGTCCATATAGACTGCTCGATAATCTGTTACATCTCGCTCGTTAAGCGCATCGAACAATGCTGTGGCGATTGCACACGTCATTTTACTATGATCATACAACGAAATATCTAGCAAACTTGCTTCTCGTAATGAATGGGGAATGTACAACCAATGACGTTCAACCCATTGGAGAAGAGCAGGGAAATATCGAG
>DATGRY010000127.1:0-9167 GCA_035303165.1 Pseudogracilibacillus sp. | reverse complement strand
TATTTCGATTCACGCTTTCTTAACTCTTCACGATAGCGTGAAAAAACGAATAAACTGTAGTCGGTTAATACCGCAAATAATAAGACGAGCATAATCGAAACGGCAGACCCATCAACTGGGAACCAATCATTTTTCCCAGCTAAACCTAGTAGTCGATCGACGACTCCATATACAATTCCGGCTATAAGAAGTGGGGTAATGGCAAGTAATGGTGAACGATAAATGATAATTAAAATAATGAAAATTAGACCGACCGTTGCAATCATTAAGACAAAATCGGCATTTTTAAATAAGGCAATGGTATCAGCAGATATTCCCGCTGGTCCCGTTACTTCGAATTGCAAATCGTCTAGCCCGATTGCATCTACTTTATCTCTAATGGTATCTAATGCTTCATTTGCCTCATCTGAATCAATTCCATCTTTCATCGCTACATTAAAAATGAATGTTGTTTCGTCCTCGGAGTACATCTGATCTTGTATATCCTTAGGAAACATATGGTACGGTAGCGCGCTTGCTACGTTATTCGGTTTGTCATCAGAAGCAAACCATTCACTAAGCTCTGTAATCTTTTCCCGATCCGTATTCGTTATTTTGCTTTCCCGGTGAAAAACGAGTAAGGCAGGCATTCCATCATCACTAGGGAATTCTTTATTTAACGCGTCCTTCGCAATTTCGGAAGCGGTATTTCCTTTTACACTACCTTCTGTACTATTGGCATCATATTCCTTGGCAGAGGGGGCTAAAAAGCTTAATGCAAGTACAGCGATAATCCAGCCAAGTAGAACAATTTTGGCACCTTTGGAACTACTAGAAAATCTCGCTAAAGCCCGAAAAGGTTTTAACAATTGTATCAACTCCTATCATTTTGTCCAAAGGTAATTATAGAGGTTGATTATGAACTGAATATGAACGGAGTACATTGTAGGTATAATTATTTTTGTCATCATTGTTTATTACAAAATTCATGTTCAGTTCATACTATTTTATTAGGATGAGTTAAGTAGAGATTTAAAGGTTAGAAAAAGTAAGTCACATAAGCACAACGTGTTCATAATGTGCTTTTTATATGCCTAATAAACAATACTTTTCCCTCGAAACACCATTCATTTGAAAGGATGAAGAACGGATGATCACGGTACTCATTGTAGATGATGATAAACATATTCGGCGACTAATATCGATTCACTTGAAAGAAGAGGGATTTCATGTCGTCGAAGCTGAAAATGGAAAAGATGCGTTAGAAAAAATGTCTGAAACAGTTTGTGATATTGCAGTGATAGATATTATGATGCCCGTTATGGATGGATTTGAATTAACGAAAGAACTTCGTGAATGGTATGATATTCCGCTTATATTATTAACGGCAAAGGATCAATTTTTAGATAAAGAGAAAGGATTTTTATTAGGTACAGACGACTACATGGTAAAACCGTTTGAACCTCGTGAACTCGTCTATCGTATGAAGGCGCTACTACGCCGTTATGATCGAAATGCGGAACATCTTATTACAATTGGCTCTACAGTTATCAACAGTAAAACGTACGAAGTAAATAGCGGAAAGCATTCATTTATGTTACCGTTAAAAGAGTTCGAATTACTTTATTTACTTGCCTCTCATCCGGAACAAGTATTTTCTAGAGCGCAAATTATAGAAAGAATATGGGGATTTGATTATGAAGGGGACGAACGAACGGTCGATGTGCATATTAAACGGCTAAGAGAACGTTTTTCAACTATTACCGATGATTTTTATATTAAGACGGTTCGTAATGTCGGATATACGATAGAGGAAAAAGAGTAATAGAATGAGTAAATGGTAACTTGACGTTAAAGCGATAACAATGATGTTTTTAAAATAGACAATTATCCTTCGTCTATCCTAATTTTTATGATTACCGTATAACGTTCATATAAGTCTAATAATAATATAAGGGGTTGCTAAAGATAAACCGATGTTTGAAAAAGTTGTATCATTCAGTCACAAACTTGTCACAAAAACCATTGTATAAAACATGATGATGATCAAAGCTACTAATGAGAAGATTTTACACGATGAACGAAAAAGTATATTTCAGATCTGTATATGTTCCATAAGTACATCACTTGATTTCCCTTTCCACACTATGAAAGAATAGAGACAGACGTACAAAACAGGGAAAGGTTTTGATCGAAGTGAACAAATGGTTAAAGATGTTTACACCTATACTAGCAATCGTCCTCTTGTTAGTAGCGTGTAATGATAATAAAGAAGAAGCGGCCGAAACAGAGCAGGCTGTTCCAGAAATTACTGAGGAGGAAAAACTTCCGGAAGATGAAATTGTCGCCGTCGTAAATGGTGATGAAATAAATGGTACTACGTACAATATCGTCTACGCTCAGTTAAAACTGCAAGCGGCTCAATTTAACGAGGAAGTCGATTTGAATGAAATAAAAGAACAGACGATTGAGTCGGTGATCGATCGCCAACTTCTCGTACAAGAAGCGAAAGAACTCGGTATTGAATATACAAATGAAGAAGTTGAGGAGCAGTTTCTTGAAATGAAGGAAAATAACGGTGAAGCACTTGAGACACTTTTAGGACAATACCAATTTACAGAAGAAATGTTTAAAGAACAGATAAAGTTTGAGTTTATTATGAATGATTTTATGACTGAAGCGATTGAAGTGACAGTAGATGATGACGAACTTAAAGAGCATTATGAAAAAGCAAAAGAGGGTAACGATGAGATTCCACCGTTCGATGAAATTAAAAATGACTTACAACGGAGCCTCGTTCAGCAGAAAACGGCAGAGGAATTAGAAAAGCTAATTGAAGAAGCGAAAGAAGTAGCAAAAATCGAACAAAAACTGTCTTAAAAAGTAAATTTATCCGTGTGAAAACATCTTCTTATTGTATACTTACATAAAGAAGATGTTTTTTATTTTTTCATATATCAATTCGCTACATCGTGTAAAAGGGGTTGGAACGGTTGCAAAAAATATTAATCGTAGAAGATGACGAACGACTAGCTCATTACTTATCGTCCCATGTAGAAAAGTATGGGTATCGTGTAAAAAAAGTGGCTGACTTTTCAAAAGTGCTCGATACATTTATCGCCTATGAACCACATCTCGTCTTACTCGATATTAACTTGCCGATGTACGATGGATTTTATTGGTGCCGGCAAATTCGCCAACGTTCGACGTGTCCGGTTATTTTTATTTCTGCACGGACGGGGGAAATGGATCAAATTATGGCATTAGAAAACGGCGGGGATGACTTTTTAACGAAACCATTTTCGCCGGATATCGTTTTAGCAAAAGTGCGCAGCCATTTGCGTCGCGCATACGGCGAATATGCGGCGATAGTAACGGAGCGTGTCGTCGAACAAGCTGGATTAAAACTGTATGTAGAACGATTAGAGTTACATTACGGCTCAAATGAAGTCGCCTTGACGAAAAATGAAGCGACGATAATGGAATTGTTATTAGAACGGTATCCCCGTATTACCGGGCGTACGGACTTACTTGAAAAGCTATGGGACGATGAAACGTTCGTCGATGAAAATACGTTAAATGTCAATATTGCGCGTGTACGAAAAAAATTAGTCGAACTCGGAGTTGCCGATGGGATTGAGACGGTACGTGGTGTCGGGTATCGATTACAGTTGCCTTAGGAGACGATGCAAATAATTCGTCGCCTGTATCTTTATAATGAAACGTGTCCATATATGATGATGGTAGCGAACGGAACGAAAAGAGGTGTGTAATGTAGATGAAATTGTTTTTTAAAGATCACATGTCACTATTTATGCTACAAATTGTCCAAATGATAACGATCGTGTCGCTTTTATTGTTAGCGGGTTTTCGCGATTGGCATTTACTGCTATATAGCTTCCTCCTATTCAGTTTTTTTCTCGGTTTTTATCTCACATATTATTATGTGACGAGGCGCCAGTTTTTCAAACAGTTGACAATGCGAATGGAAGAACACGATGATGTGATTCGCCAAATGGATCATACACCTATATCAAGGCAGTTGGGCGAAACGCTAACGAGACAGTACAGTTTATATAAGCAGGAAATTGCTTCGTTGCAAAAAGATAAAGAAGATCATTTTATTTTTATCGATCGGTGGATTCATCAAATGAAAACACCTCTGTCCGTATTAGAATTAATGGCGCAAGATTTAGACGAGCCGCAGTCGTCGCATTTTCGTGAAGAGATTGACCGGTTGAAAACAGGGTTGCATATGGTTCTTTATATGGCACGGTTGCGGACGATCGAGAGCGACTTTCATATTAAAAAAGTAGACGTCGCGGAAGTTTTACATGAAGTAAAGCGAGACAATAAACGATTGTTCATCCAACACCGGATGTTTCCGAATGTTTATATCCAAGAGTCGACTTTCGTTGAAACAGATGAGAAATGGCTATATTTTATTTTGACTCAACTAATTCAAAATGCAGTGAAATATACGGATGGCCGTTCGGATCAAATGGACGTTCGGATTAAGGAGGAAGCGGAGCGAACAACTATTTCCGTACAAGACTACGGTGTCGGCATTCCATCGCACGATTTAAAGCGAATATTCGATCCGTTTTATACGGGGGACAATGGTCGGAAGTTCCGAGAATCAACCGGTGTCGGTTTATATTTAGTGAAAGAAGTTTGTTCGTATTTAGGGCACGACATCCAAGTTGAGTCGGAAGTCGATCGGGGGACGACGTTTACGTTAATTGTTCCGAACTAAACAAATGACTAGAATGAAACGTTCTTTACAGATATCTTTACATTGACTTGCATTCCTCTATTTTCGTTTGATCAAAGTCCTCATTCCCAATTTTGTTCATATCCTTTTTCATATCTTCGGCTGACGTTCATTCGTCAGCTTTTCATTCATTTGAAAATTTCCTTTCGTACAGTAATTTTTCTTGTATATTTTAAACTTTATATATGTTAATCTACTTCACCATCATGTTTTTCATCCTTTAGTATGTACATATGGACGAACGTGTTCCATTTAATTCTACCTATTGAGTCCGGAGTGGTAGTTTGTCTTTATGACATTGATTTATCGATCATGATTAATAAACGGAAATATCTTTTTTACAATGAAATTAGCAGTGTTTCCATTAATAAGACTAAAAACATATAAAGGGGCTATTTCGGCATAATTTTATGTGAATGAAGTTTACATAGGTATAAATTCCAAACCTGAATTACATAATGAAAGATGTGGGCAGTTTTTGTCGAAAAATGTACTTATCCACGTAAATGCAATAAAAAGGAGGGGTTACATGTCCGGACCGGGTTTAAAACAATTAGATAGTCATGCCGCAATCCATGAAGCGGCACTAAACGAAGCGATTGAATTAAACAACTTACTTGCAGCACTTTTAAAAAGTGGAGAAGAAAAAAAATCGCTTGAAGTAGCATATATAGCGGTAGAACATTGGGAAACACGCACTTTACGACATGCGGAAGCAGAGGAAAAAGGTCTTTATAAAGACTTGTTAAAGCAATCACCTAAATTAAAAGAAGAAATAATCGCTTTAACGAGAGATCATAATATAATGCGGCACCTCGTAAAAGAAATAAAACAACTGTTAGGAGAGAAGGGGTTTCATGAAGAGGTATTGGAAAAATTTCATGCTCTCGTACACGTAGATGCATTTCACAATGAAGAAGAAGAACGAATTCTACCTCATCATTAACCGTTTAGGAGGGGGCATCCATTGAGCGATCTTCAAACATCATTACGATCACTTTCTCCAAAACTGTATGAATATATGATGGAGAAACTAGAAGAAGAATTTCACATTCAACCGTATGATATTCAAATGAATGCCATAAAAAATGAAAAAGGCTTTGAAATAATCGTGACATACGGTGAGCGTTTTGCCCATCGATCGGAACAATTTATGACGTTTCAATCTATCAAAAAAAGGGACGAAATAGTAAACAAATTTATTCGAAAAACAGGGGAAACTTGTAAGCAAGTGCTCATTGATGATTATTTCCGGAAGATGACACCATAAGGAGGAGTAGCGTTGTTTCATTTTGAGCATGAAGCAAGTTTAGTCAATGATCGAGAAGATTTAATTGCACTACTTAGGATGCGTTTCGGTAATATTGCATCGGGTATTATCGAAGAAATTTATCAATTAAATGATTTGAATTCGATTGAACGTTTAATATTAGTAGCTGCAAATGTACCTGACTTAAAAACGTTTTTGACAGAGTTAGAAGAAGGGAAAGATAGTTTTAAAATTGTAGGCGGGCGTTTCAACCCACTCGGTTCAGACTTTTCAAGGGGTGATGTAGATGGTACAGAAAAATAAGTTGATGGAGAAACTTACTCATTTAAAGCGAGGAAATGTGATTAATAAAGGTTGGACGGAGGAAAGTCCTCGCTCGAGAGATTCAGAAGATATTTATCGTCGACGTTGGCAACATGACAAAATTGTTCGTTCTACTCACGGTGTCAACTGTACAGGATCTTGTAGTTGGAAAATTTATGTGAAAGATGGAATTATTACGTCGGAAATACAACAAACTGACTATCCATCGACAGGAACGGATTACCCTGAATACGAACCGAGAGGATGTCCGAGGGGTGCGAGTTTTTCTTGGTATACATATAGTCCTGCACGGGTGAAGTACCCTTATTTACGTGGTGATTTATACGAGCTGTGGCAAAAGGAGCGAGAACAAGGTTTCGATCCTGTCAAGGCTTGGGAAAATATTGTGACGAATCCTGAAAAACGAGAAAAGTATGTGAAATCTCGTGGAAAAGGGGGTTTTGTCCGTGTGGAATGGAAAGAAGTTTGTGAAATTATTGCTAGCTCGATCATTTATACGATTAAAAAATTTGGTCCAGACCGTGTCGTCGGCTTTAGTCCCATTCCTGCCATGTCCATGGTTAGTTATGCAGGTGGAGCGAGATTTCTTTCCTTACTCGGTGGAACGTTACTTAGCTTCTATGATTGGTATGCCGATTTACCACCTGCTTCCCCACAAGTGTGGGGGGATCAAACAGATGTCCCCGAAAGTGCCGATTGGTATAACTCAAAATACTTCATCATTTGGGGAACAAATTTACCACAAACACGAACGCCAGATGCACATTTTATGGTGGAAGCTCGATACAATGGGACGAAAGTGGTCGGAGTAAGTCCGGATTATGCTGAGTATGAAAAGTTTGCTGATATTTGGTTACCAGCAAGAGCAGGTACAGATGCAGCACTTGCAATGGCGATGACACACGTTATTTTAAAAGAGTTTTATGTTGATCAAAAGGTACAGTACTTTCAACAATATGTAAAAAAGTATACGGATTTACCTTTCCTCGTTATTTTACGAGAACATGGTGAAGAATACCGAACGGATCGATTTTTACGTAATTCTGATTTAGACGATTCAGAAGAACTAGGAGAGTGGAAAACAGTCGTCTATGATGCAAAAATGGATGAATTCGTTAGTCCAAATGGTACGATGGGACACCGTTGGGATGGCGGAAACAAATGGAATACGGAATTGAAACGAGAAGATGGTACAACGATCAATCCAATGTTAACGTTCTTTGATTCTTCGGATGAAGTAATTGAAGTGACATTTCCGTATTTCGGTGGAGAAAATGCAGACTCTATTACTCGGGGTGTGCCAGTTCGTCATGTTCACGATCGCAATGGAAATGCGCTTAAAGTAACGACAGTATTTGACTTATTAATGGCACATACAGGTGTAGGTCGTGGACTACAAGGGGATTATCCGGTCGATTATCATGATCCAAAGCCTTACACACCTGCATGGCAAGAAAGTATAACTGGTGTGAACCGTAACCACGTCATTAAAGTAGCGAAAGAATTTGCCGAAAATGCAGCCCTTACAAAAGGAAAATCGATGATTGCATTAGGTGGTGGGACAAACCATTGGTTCCATAGTGATCAAATATATCGATCGATTTTAAACTTAATTTTATTAACTGGATCCCAAGGCGTGAACGGTGGCGGTTGGGCTCATTATGTTGGGCAAGAAAAAGTTCGTCCAGTCGAGGGCTGGAATGTCGTTTCTTTTGCAGGCGATTGGGGGAATGTACCTCGTTTGCAAAATGGAACATCTTTTTTCTATTTTGTGACGGAGCAGTTTAGATATGAAGTAAAGGAAGAAAATCAACACGATAATCATAAATGGAAAAGTAAATATAACGACATGCACCCTGCTGATGTGAATGCTTTATCAGCAAGATTAGGATGGTTGCCTTCTTACCCGCAATTTTCACAAAGTTCAATCGATATTGTAAAAGATAGTGAACGAGAAGGCGCACAAACGGAAGCGGAAATGATACAAAACATCGTAGAAAAACTAAAAAAGGGTGACATTGATTGGTCGATTGAAAATCCGAATGATCCACGAAATTTCCCTAAAGTATTTTTCAATTGGCGTTCGAATTTGCTCGGTGATAGTGGAAAAGGTCATGAATATTTTGCAAAGCACTTTATCGGTGGAGAGGATCAAGTGATGGCAGATTTCGAATCGTCATGGCAGCCAGAAACGGTGAATGTTTCAGAAAAACCACCGGAAGGAAAAACGGATTTATTCGTCAGTATTGATTTTCGCATGACGAGTTCAGGTCTATTTTCAGATATCGTTCTACCAGCCGCTACTTGGTATGAAAAACATGATTTAAGTAGTACAGATATGCACCCATTTGTTCACCCGTTCAATCCAGCCATAAGTGCACCGTGGAAAGCAAAAAGTGATTGGGCCACATTTAGAGAAATTGCCAAAGTTTTTTCGGAACTAGCGAAAGATCATTTACCTGAACGACAAAAAGAATTATTGGTACGCCCGCTTGGACATGATTCCGAAGGAGAAATTGCCCAAGAGTTCGGAAAGATTCAAGATTGGCGAACTGGTGAAGTGGAAGCAATTCCGGGCAAAACGATGCCGAACATGCAAATCGTCGAACGAGATTATACAAAAATTTATGAAAAGATGATTACGATCGGACCCCAATTGAAAAAAGGTTATGGCGGCCAAGGGGTAACATATCCTGGTGAAAAAGTGTTCAACGAACTAAAAGATCGTTTAAGTGGATCGACATACGATGGAATTGGGAAAGGAAACCCAAATATTTATAGTGATAAAAATGTCGTGAACGCCATTTTACTCATGTCCGG
>DATGRY010000126.1:0-4040 GCA_035303165.1 Pseudogracilibacillus sp. | reverse complement strand
ACGATGAATGATATTATTGTTCCGAAAATTAAGCGGAAAGGATTTAAAGTTGGGGAAGACTTGTTTGTTGCACATTGTCCGGAACGCGTGCTTCCCGGAAACATTTTGTATGAAATGATACACAATGATCGGATTGTCGGTGGTATTACATTAGCCTGCTCAGAAAAGGTGGCCCAATTGTACCAGACGATAATAAAAGGAAATGTCATTCAAACAAATGCAACGACCGCAGAGACGGTTAAGTTAATTGAAAACACATTTCGTGATGTGAATATAGGTCTAGTAAACGAAATAGTTCGTATTTGCCATGATTTAGAAATAGACGGACTAGATGTCATTAAACTTGCGAATATGCACCCGCGTGTTAATTTGCTTCAACCTGGTCCGGGTGTTGGAGGTCATTGTTTAGCGACAGATCCATACTTCCTTATTTCCACCTCACCGGAACAATCCCAACTTATCCACATTGCACGTATGGTTAACGAACAAATGCCTCAATTTGTCGTAGATGTCGTAGAGCAATTGTCATTACGTCATCGAATAGAGAAGTTAACGCTACTCGGTTTAACGTATAAAGGAAATTGTTCAGATATGCGGAATAGCCCTGGAGTGACAGTTTATAATGAGTTATGTAGAAAAGGTTTATATGATGTCGTTGCATATGATCCATACATCGATGCACCCTATGTCGAAAAGGATATTGATAAAGCAGTAAATGGATCAAGTCTATTATTAATTTTAACGGATCACGATGAGTTTAAAGATCTTTCATTTATAGATTTTTCTCTCATGGATCACCCACAAGTTTTTGATACGAAACGGGTAGTTGAGCGTTATGAACAACCCATCGTATATATGCATTTAGGAAATGTCCATCAATATACTAGAAAAAAGCTAGCATCATTATAGTAATCGATAAATTATTTGTTTCCGTGTCGTTTAAGATAAGTGCTTGCAGATATGCTGCTAGAATTTTTGTTGATAGGTGCTCTTAAGTAAAAGAACGGGCCTATTCGGAATGATGTTCGGTATGATGTGTATTCCGAATAGGCTCGTTTTTTATTCCTCTTTCTCTTTATTCGGACTAAATGTATACGAAAGGGAAATAATGCCGTCAATGATGATGACGAGAAACCATACTTTCGTTAGTTGGTTTAAAATAGGATCACCATAAATACCGTATCCTTTATTGTTCCACCAGTCGCTATAAAATTGTCCGTTCATAAGGTCGTCCCATTTAAAGGCGTCATCTGTTCCAGTTAAAAAGTAAAAGATAATAAGGAAGAGAACGAACGTGAGTACGTGCAAATACCATCCGCGTCGCTCGTACCTAGCGTGTTCTTTTCCGTATTTCGGAGGAAGTTTTGCCGACACGTCTGGTTCGGGTAATCCTTTCCATTTGGCGATTTTTTGTTGAATCCAGGCGTCTAAACGGCGAAAGTCAGTATATCCAGATGTAATGGCATAGACAACGAATATAAGGACGATTAATTGAAACGTAGAAAATTCTCCTGTCTGTTTGTAATCGACCCAACCTAAAAGTAAATCGGCGATGACGCTTGCGATAAATAAAGGAAGTATCCATATACTTATTTTTTTCCAGCCGAGTAAGTAACGGAGAATGATAAATAATGCGATCGATAGCCAAAAGACGACTTCGACGGCGATAAACAATTCCCATAAATAAGTAGAAATGAACTCCATCGGATAAAACATCCTTTCCGATATATTTAAAAAACTAATAAGTATACTATAAACGTTTTTCAGGTGTGTGACAAAAATATTTTTAAAATTATATGCCACCTTTTTTTCACCCCGCACGATGATGTAAGTGAAAGCGAGGTGATAGTGCATGGCAGAGGCGAGCGTATATAGAACGCAGTTACGCTTAAACTTCCAGGATGGAGTGGATCCGGATTCTGGGAAAGTAATCATCAAGACGAAATCATTTAACAACGTTTTAGTAAATGCAGATACGGATGCGCTTTATGCGGTCGGAAGTGCGTTGGCGGAATTACAATCTTTACCGCTGCAAGGCATAGAGCGTATCGACAGTGCGGAGCTTTATTCGGACGAGTAAAATTAGTGCGAACAACGTCATAGAGGGGGTGAATGAATGAAACGAATCGAGTTACTTTTTGTCAACGAAGATGGGAAAACGGCGACGATTTCGTTAGATAATCCGGTTGAACCTGTCGATGCATCGAAGGTGAACGAAGTGATGGATGAAATTATCGCACAAAACGTCTTTATTACAAACGGTGGTGCGTTCGTTCAGAAAAAGGGTGCGCGCATCGTCGAGCGTAATGTGACGGAAATTGAAATCGACTTGGAAGCTTAAACGGTTAGGAAACGGACCAAGGCGTTGTAGCTTTGGTCTGTTTCGCGCTACAAGTATGCTTTTTTACAGCAGTGTGCTTATTAGAGGCAAGTGCTGGAATGCTCTCTTTTTTTTATGTACTTTCCATGTGAGGGTGTATGTTAAAAGTGGCGGCTGTAGTCGGTTGATCCATCAGGGCTAGCTTAAGTATGAACATGGACGCGCTATTTTCAGTTAGGGTCACTGAGTGAGGACATTTTTTAAATAAGTGTGTTCGGAAGGGGGATCTTTCGTGGAAACGTGGATGACGTTCATTACGGAGCTTAGCTATCCGATTGCGATTACGTTTTATTTGTTGCATCGCATTGAGGGGAAGCTAGATGTGTTAAATGAGTCGATCCGTACGTTGCCGGAGAAGATGAATGGATAGGGGTGCCTCTTTAGGGCGCCCCTACTTGCTTATTCGTTAAAGTATGTGTAAATTGCGTTTGTAATTCGTGCGGAGGCGTGGCCGTCGCCGTATGGGTTTTTCGCTTGGGCCATTTTTTCGTAAGCTGCTTCGTCTGTAAGTAGTTCGTTTGCGAGACTGTATATTGTTTCTTCGTCGGTTCCGGCAAGTTTCAGTGTGCCGGCTTCGATTCCTTCGGGTCGTTCTGTCGTGTCGCGGAGGACGAGGACGGGAACGCCGAGGGATGGTGCTTCTTCTTGGATGCCTCCGGAATCGGTTAAAATGATATGTGATTTTGCCATGAAGTTATGGAAGTCGATGACGTCGAGTGGTTCGATTAAGTGGATGCGGTCATCTTTTCCTAATACGTCGTCGGCTGTTTTTTGCACGGTCGGGTTTAAATGTACTGGGTAAACGACGTAAATGTCTTCATGTGTGTCGACGAGTCGTTTAATGGCGCGGAACATTTGGTACATATTTTCGCCTAAGTTTTCGCGCCGGTGGGCGGTAACGAGGACGAGTCGTCTATTTTCGTTTGCTTCGATAATCGGGTGTGTGTAGTCCTCTTTTACCGTCGTTTGTAGTGCGTCGATGACGGTGTTTCCGGTGACGAAAATGCGCTCTTTTGGTTTATTTTCATCGAGTAAATATTGTTTTGCCGTTTTTGTCGGAGCGAAATGTAAGTCAGCGAGAACACCGGTTAGTTGTCGGTTCATTTCTTCTGGGTACGGGGAATATTTATTCCACGTGCGCAAACCCGCTTCAACGTGACCGATCGGTATTTGATTGTAAAAGGCCGCTAAGGAGGCAGCGAAGGTCGTTGTCGTATCCCCGTGGGTAAGGACGATGTCCGGTTTTACTTCTTGGAATACGCTTTGTAGTCCGGTGAGTGCTCTCGTTGTAATGTCGGCAAGTGTCTGTTTGTCTTGCATAATGTTTAAATCGTAATCTTGTGTAATGTCGAAAATAGATAGTACTTGATCGAGCATTTCGCGATGTTGTGCAGTGACGGTGACGAAAGGTTCGAATGTGTCTGTTTCGTTTTTCAGTTGTAAGACGAGTGGTGCCATTTTAATTGCTTCTGGTCTTGTGCCGAATACGGTCATTACTTTTATTTTGTTCGTCAAGTTCATTCCTCCGTTTTCGTTCGTTTGCTAGTTTGTTTCTATTATATTTGTTTTTGGAAAAGAGGACAAAGGTTTGAGTGGGTAGTGTGAGTTGTTGTGTCACGCTTCGGCTTTTACTTTTACATGTAATTGGTTGTTTATAGCG